>CAMPAX010000050.1 GCA_946633495.1 uncultured Lachnospiraceae bacterium
CTTCCTCATCAAAATAATACCGTTCCCCGTCGGATTCTTTCCATCCGGTAAAGAGATCTCCGTCATCCTCACGAAAGATCCACTCTCCCCTGCTCATCTGCCAGCCCGTGCGTTTTGGAAGCGGTGTCCCGATCCGATCTTCTTCTGACACGAAAATGTCAGGACAGTATCTTATTCTTCGAAATGTATTATACACCTCTCCCCGATAAACCCCGGAGGCATCGTCATATATACCGTACGTACCACGTATATCATATGATTCATTTGCGTCATACATTTCATGCGTTTCTTCTCTGTCATTCGCATCATACGAGCCGGATGAATCCTCATTGCTGTATGATACCTTCATAGCACAAGCGTCATCCGCGCCCGGCGTAAGTATCGTAAGGCAGCACACCACCGCCGAAAAAGCAGCCGCAAATTTTTTACGCCTCGCGAAGAGCCTGAACCATCGCATCCAGTTTCTCCTTTGTCATCCCCGGATATACACCAATCCAGAAGGAATTTTCCATGATCTGATCTGTCACGTTAAGGGGACCGGCGACACGATACGCAGATGTTCCCCGAATCTGGTCAAAGCAGGGATGCAGCGTAAGATTTCCGCTGAAGAGAAGCCGTGTCTGTATATTCCGATCCTCAAGGAACCTTGTCACATGATTTCTCGTCAGTCCGGATTCCGGTCGTACCGTAATCAGAAAACCGAACCAGGAAGGCTCACTGTCCGGCTCCGGTTCCGGCAGGATGTACCTGTCTATGAGCGGTTCCAGCTGCTCGCGAAGGTACTGCCAGTTCTCTCTTCTCCTCTTGATGAATGACGGAAATTTCTTCAGCTGCTCCACTCCGATGGCAGCCTGAAGATCCGTCACCTTCAGATTATAGCCGAAATGACTGTAGACATATTTATGGTCATACCCTTGCGGAAGCTCTCCGAACTGTCCGTCAAACCGGTGTCCGCAAAGATTATCCCTGCCTGACGGGCACACACAGTCCCGTCCCCAATCCCTCATGGAAAGAAGGATCCGATTCAGCAGCGGATCATCCGTATACACGCAGCCACCCTCGCCCATGGTCATATGGTGCGGAGGATAAAAGGAAGAAGTGCCGATATCACCCCAGGTTCCGGTATATTTCGTTTCCCCGTCAATGGTCACTTTCGATCCCAATGCATCGCAGTTATCTTCTATGAGCCAGAGGTTATATTTCCTGCAGAACGCTTTCACTGCCCGAATGGAAAAAGGATTCCCCAGTGTATGGGCGATCATCACCGCCTTCGTCCGTTCAGATCGCGCGCCCTCCAGCTTCGTCACGTCTATATTATACTGAGGGATCGTCACATCCACGAATACAGGAACCGCCCCGTACTGAAGGATGGGACTCACCGTTGTGGGAAATCCGCAGGCTACCGTGATCACCTCATCCCCGCGCCGAACCTGCCGTTCTCCCAAAAGAGGCGAGGTCAGTGCCATAAATGCCAGCAGATTTGCGGAAGAACCGCTGTTTACCAAATGAACATATTTCACCCCGATCCACCTTGCAAAATCCTGTTCCAGCTGCTCCGCAAACCGTCCCGTGGTAAGCCAAAAATCCAGCACAGCATCCGTCGCCGCCAGCATTTCATTCTCATCAAACACCCGGGACGCATACGCGATACGATCTCCCGGCTGATAGGCCTTCTCCTGCTCCGGCTTCTTAATCTCTTTGTAATACTGCCGAACCAGATCCTTGATCTGATCCCTGAGTTCTGATTCTCTGTTCTGATTCTCCATAGAATGCCTCGATCTCCCGGTTCATCTCCGATTCGATATCTCCGCCTGCACTGTAAACCCGTGTCCATGCCACCGTCTCCGCCAAAGCCCGGTCGATATTCCAGACCGGTTTCCACCCGAAAACCTTTCTTGCCAGACTGCAGTCCAGCTTCAGAAATGCTGCTTCGTGAGGGCCGACATTTCCCACATTCTCCCAGGAGAGCTCCGCCTCCTCTTTCGAACGTGTCCGGTTCCATGCATCGCAGAATCTGGTCACAAGATCTCCGGTAGTGACACAGTCTGCATCCTCGGGGCCGATATTATAGGCTCCCGCTGCCGCCGGATCCAGCTCCTGCGCCCGAAGGATCGTAAGATACATGAAAAGCGGCTCCAAAACATGCTGAAACGGCCGGATCGAGTATGGATTTCTGACCTTGATTACAGGTTTACATAATTTGGCTTCAGCCCCGGAAAGTGCCGTCCGTACACAGTCCGGAACGATCCTGTCCCTCGCAAAATCTCCGCCTCCGATCACATTTCCGGCCCGTGCCGTTGATGTCGGAAGTCCCCTGTCTTTAAAAAACGAGTTTACATAACTATGTGTCACTAACTCCGAACAGGACTTGGAGTTCGAGTAGGGATCGTACCCGTCCAGAGGTTCCTCCTCCCTGAAAGCCGTTCCCCTCTCTTCATTTTTATAGACCTTATCCGTGGTAACATTCAGGAAGGACCGAACCGATGCGGTCTGTCTTACTGCCTCGCAGAGATTCACGGTACCCATGACATTTGTCTCGTAGGTGTACCTTGGCTTTTCGTAGGAGGTCCGGACAATGGGCTGTGCCGCCATATGCAGCACAAATTCCGGCTGCTCTTCCTGCATAACCCTAAGCAGCGTTTCATAGTCACGAATATCCGCGATCACAGAACGAAGCCGGCCCGATTGTTCCATCCTTCCTGCCGCCATGGGATACAGCGCCTCCTTCTTTGGAGCCAGTGAATACCCAACAACGCTTGCACCTGCAAGAGCAAGGATCCGGCAGAGCCAGCTTCCTTTAAATCCGGTATGACCCGTGACAAGTATTTTTTTATCTTTAAAATATGACAGTTCTTCTTTTGTCATGTGGTATCCTTTTCGACATTTTTTCTGTCTTTACTCAATGCACGGCTCAGTTCCGCCGGGAGATCACGCCTGCCAAACCATCCAGGGCGCTTTTTTCTCTTCGATCATATGATCCAGAAGATCATGCTCTCTCTTCGTATCCATACACTGCCAGAAGCCGTCATACTCATAAGCATTCAGCTCCCCGTCCTTCGCCAGCTGCCGCATGGGCTTTTGTTCGAAGATGGTACTGTCATCCTCCAGATAATCAAAGACCTTCGGTTCCAGTACCATATATCCGCCGTTGATCCTGGCAGAATCCGTCTCTTCTTTCTCACGGAAGGATGTGATCAGCTTGGACTTTGGATCCAGTTCCAGCACACCAAACCGCTGCCCGAAACGGATCGCCGTGATGGTTGCGATCTTCCCTTTCTCCCTGTGGAACCGGAGCAGATCATTCATGTCAATGGTGCATACCGCATCTCCATAGGTCAGCATGAAAGCTTCGTCGCCCACATATTTCCTGACACGGCGGATACGCCCACCGGTCATGGTGTCCAGACCGGTATCCACAATGGTAACCTTCCACGGTTCCGCCACGTTGTTGTGAACTGTCATCCGGTTCTCATCCGTAAAATCAAACGTGATATCACTGTTGTGGAGGTAATAATTCGCGAACCACTCTTTGATCACATGCTGTTTATAACCTGCGCAGATCACGAAATCATTGAATCCGTGATAGGAGTATTCCTTCATGATATGCCACAGGATCGGTTTTCCGCCGATCTCGATCATGGGCTTCGGCCGAAGATGGCTCTCTTCGCTGATCCGGGTCCCATATCCACCCGCAAGTATTACAACCTTCATATGCACCCCTTTGATTACGAACTTTTTGCTGCCTTGCTCCGTTTGATCCCACGCCTTTCGCACGTGTTACAGCGCTTTGATCCGCTTCATAGCTTCCACGGAATTCTCATAACTTCCGAATGCAGTCAGGCGGAAATACCCTTCTCCGCTGGCACCGAATCCCGAACCGGGAGTTCCCACCACATTTGCCTTCTCCAAAAGATAATCAAAGAAATCCCAGGAGCTCATGCCGTCCGGTGTCTTCAGCCAGATGTACGGTGCATTCACGCCGCCGGATACGGTATAACCGGCATCCGCAAGACCCTCCTTAATGGTCTTTGCATTGTTCATGTAGTAAGCGATCTGCTCACGGGTCTGACGCTGTCCCTCTTCGCTGTATACCGCCTCACCGGCTCTCTGGATGATATACGGAGCACCGTTGAACTTGGTCCCGTGTCTCCGTGCCCAAAGAGCATGCAGAGATACGCCGTCTGCATCCACCAGATCCTTCGGGATCACGGTATAACCAAGACGCGTTCCGGTAAATCCCGCATTCTTGGAGAAGCTTCGCAGCTCAATGGCACAGGTTCTCGCACCCTCACATTCAAAGATGGAATGAGGTATACCTTCCTCACTGATATACGCTTCATATGCCGCATCATATACGATCACGGCATGGTTTTTATTTGCATAATCTACCCACTCCTGAAGCTGTGCCCTGGAAATGGTAGCGCCCGTGGGGTTATTCGGGAAGCAAAGATAGATCAGATCCGGCACTTCCCCGGGCAGCTCCGGAGAATACCCGTTTGCTGCAGTACAGGGCATGTAGATCACATTGCTCCACGTACCGGTTGCCTCGTCATAAGTACCGGTTCTGCCTGCCATAACATTTGTATCAACATACACCGGATACACCGGATCGCAGACTGCGACCTTTGTATCGTGAGTAAAGATCTCCTGAATGTTGGCAGAATCACTCTTCGCACCGTCAGAGATAAAGATCTCATCAGCCGTGATATCCGTTCCCAGAGGGCGGAACACCTTCTCTGCGATCGTATCCCTGAGAAATGCGTAGCCAAGATCCGGTGCATACCCACGGAACGTAGCTGCATCCGCCATTTCGTCCGTTGCTTTATGGATCGCCTCGATCACTGCCGGGCAAAGGGGCTGTGTCACATCCCCGATCCCGAGACGGATGATCTTCTTGTCAGGGTTCTTCTCCGAAAATGCTGCCACCTTCTTTGCGATGGTTGAGAAAAGGTAGCTTCCCGGTAATTTCAGATAATCTTCATTTGCATGGATCATAGCTTTTTACTCCGTTCTTTTAATTCTATAATAAACTGTCCGCTTTCGCGGGAGATTATTCATATTGGACTACATCACCGTCTGCTTTCATCGGAATGATTCCTGTCCGGATTCCGATCTTCCCTACTCCTCCGGTTTCAGCGTATTATCCCGCTCCAGATTTCTGGAAAGCGGGAACATGAAGATCTGATTGATGGGATCCACCATGTAGATCTCCGTCACCGTACAAAGGGTCCGTGCCGTCTGACTCCAGATCGCATTTTCATCCGGCGTATCTCCCCAGAATACCGCCATATGGCAGTCTCCGCCGGACTTCCAGACCGGAGCCAGATAGAAGATATCTCCCTTCTTCGCCTGACCGCTGGCAAGGAGCTGCTTTACCGTCTTATAGTTTTCAAACCGTACCACGCCCTTGGTGGCCAGCATCAGGTAATTATCCCCGTTGCCGTAACTGCCGAATCGTCCCATATCCGAAACCCGGGATAAGTCCCCTCCGGAATAGGTCACAAGACTGGAGATGAATCCGGTACAGTTCATACCGCCATCTTCTCCGTAAAGTCCGTAGGGCTGGATCAGTTCCTGAGGATCTCCTGTATATTTCAGACTCTTGTAGGGCGTCTTGAAATAATAATCCGAGAAATGGTCCAGCATATATTCATAGATATTTTCGCATTTCAGATATTGATCGATGGTAGGCTTTCCGTAAACTCTCGCCCCTTTGGACGTGAAGAAAATCTTCTCTCCATCAATATCTGCAAACTGGCCATAGTAAAATGCACCTTCGCTGTTGGAATAATAGGATCTTCCATCCAGCTCCATCCAGCCTTCCTGCCGCCTGGTATTTCCTTTCTCATCCGCATAGAAAAGCCGGTTTTCAAACATATAAAAGGACGAGGTGACCGCCTGCCCATCCTCATTTAGATATACAAGGTCCGTTCCCCGGGCGACCTGTGTATTTCTCGCCACAGAGCCGTTTGATTCCCCGAAATAGGTCTTTCCGTCCACTTCCTGCCAGCCGGATGCCTTCGTCAGCGTCCCGTCGTCGGCAGCAGTGTAAAGGATATCCTTCTGCAGAAGAGTCTTTCCCCGAACAAGCCGTCCATTTTCATCGATATAATAGTTATGGCCATCAGCGGAAACCATTTTGTCTTTGACGATTTTCCCCTTCTCATCTCCAAAGAAGGTTTCACCGTTCACTTCTATGATCCCTTTCGCAAGAGATACCTTTCCATCCTCCCCGATCCGATAGAGTGTCCCGTCTTTCTGTATATTTTCGGATGTAAGGATCGCTCCCGTCGGATCGAACCAGTATTTCATGCCATCCACGGAATAAATCCCGTCCCGGAGCAGTCTTCCATCCTCTCCCACATAATACCGGTTCCCGTTGGCTTCGAGCCACAGATTCTTCCGGAAGTTTCCTTCATTGTCATGATAGACAGAGCCGTCAACAGGGATGAACTCATCCTGCACCTCAGCCCTCGTCTTCATGGTGATCCATGTCAGGATTCCAAGAAAAATCAGAAGGAGACCGCCAAGGATCCATAAGATTCTCTTCAGATGTCGAATTATCCTATTCATATCTTATTCCTCAAAAAGCTAACCTTCATTTTAACATAAAGAAATCCCGCATTCAACAAAAAAGAAGCGGCAGAACGGACGATCCCCTGACAGGGAATATCCATTCTGCCGCTCATTTTCTCCTAAAACAGAGATCAAGGATTTACTCTACTACGTAGGGGATCAGTGCGATCTGACGTGCACGCTTAACGGCAACCGTCAATGCTCTCTGATGCTTTGCGCAGTTTCCTGTGATCCGTCTCGGAAGGATCTTACCACGCTCGGAGATATACTTCCGAAGCAGGCCAGCATCTTTGTAATCAATTACCTGGGTTGTATCTGCGCAGAATACACATACCTTTTTACGTCTGCGCATCGGTCTTCTTCTCATAGGAGCAGCATCTTTCTGCTCTGTCTTATTGTAAGGCATATCGTCCCTCCTGAATTCTACTTGAACGGCAGATCGTTCTCAATCCCATCCGGAATATTCATGAAATCATCTGCGCTCGCGGTCTGAGGTGCAGCAGCCTGCGGCTGATATCCGCCCTGTCCGCCTGCCGAAGACGCATTCTTGGATTCCGCAAATTCGATCTCCTCTGCAATCACACGTACAGAATAGACCTTTTCGCCGTTCTTATTGGTATAGTTATCATTTTCGATCCGACCAGAGACAACGATCTTTGTTCCCTGCTTCAGATACTTTTCCACGAATTCCGCCTGCTTTCCAAAGCTGGTGCAGTTAAAGAAATCCGCAGTCACATCATTACCGTCCTGACTGTTTCTCGCAAACCTGCGGTCTACCGCGATTGAGAAACGAGCAATGGCCAGCTGGTCACCGTTTCTGGACTGTGTGTAACGAACCTCAGGGTCTCTTGTGAGACGCCCCATTAAAATTACTTTATTCATGTGAAAACCTCCAAACTGTTCAGATTATTCTGCGTCCGGTTTCACAATAAGATAACGAATGACATGATCCTGAATCCGAAGCTTTGCCTCAAGCTTTCCCGGCATTTCTGACGGTGCTTCGAACTGGATGAAGTAGTAATATCCTTCCTTCATGTCCTGAATCTCGTAAGCCATTCTCTTAAGGCCCTGATCATCTACATTTGTGATGGTCCCACCGTAACGCTCGATACGGCTCTTTGCCTTCTCAAGAACAGCTTCCTTTGCGTCATCATCAATCTTAGAGCTGATAACCAACGCAACTTCATACTTGTTCATCTTGCTTACCTCCTTTTGGTCTGATGGCCTCCACTCTATCTGAAAACCGATTCCGAAAATCTGTCACCGGTCTTAAAATATGCGGAAGCAAGGATATGGATCTTTTCCAAGACCCAAAACTATCACAGAGTTCGATGATATCACAACCCGAATCGAAAATCAAGTAGATTTTCATTTTCTTATGGATCCGTTTTCTGCCGGAAAATCATCCACTCATCATTTCCCCGAAAGCGGGAACAGATAGATCCGCTCGATCGGATCGATCATGGTAATCTCCGTGATCGCATTTCCCCGAAGATCGGAATTCCAGAATTTATTATCATGGGAGTTGTCACCCCAGAAGAATCCGATGTGGCAGTCTGTATTCTCTGCCGACCAATCCGGTTCCAGATACAGCACGTCCCCTTTCCTTGCAATCCCGCTGTCCAGCAGCTCATCCACGGAATCAAAGGTATAATACCCAACCTCATCCTTACTTGCAAGTTTCCAGTAGCTGACAGCATTCGCATAGCCGCCCCACTGCCCCTGTTCCGTAAGCAAAGACAGATCTGCTCCGCAGGATTTCATGACATGGGATACAAAGCCGGTGCAGTTCATCCTGCCATCCTCTCCGTATTCCCCGTAAGGACGAAGCAGCTGTGACGGATCATCAAAGGCATAGGAGCCGATCAAAAACTCTGTCTTCAGATAATAATCATCGCAATGCTGTTCCAGCCATTGGACCACGCCGGACGCTCCCAGATACTCATCCAAAGCCGGGCTGCTGAGCGAATACTCACGCGGCGGATCCTGTTCGATTTCTTCCGTCGTTGAAACAGCCTGCTCGGAACTCCCCTGTTCCGTGGTGACCCCTGCAGGATCCTTTTGTTCCGTGGAACCGTTTATCAAAGCTTCTGTCACTGAGCCGCCCTGCGGTGTATTTGTCATGGATCCGTTACCGCTTTCGGCAGCAGTATCCGGCTGGATCACACCGCCTTCCCCTGCAGACGCACTTCCCTGTGTGATCGTCTGCTGTACGCTTCTTTTTTCGGCCGGAACAAATGCTCCGAGGATCACCATGGTGAGCACCAGCAGTGCCGCAGCCAAAATAATGCCATATTTCTTGTAAGGTTCTTTCATCTTATCCCAACTCCCATAAATACTCAGGATTAATCTGACAAAAAATGTGCCAAGGTCCGGCAAATCTTCCCTACCTTAGCACATTTCCGATTGTTATTCAAGTGCGTTTACCTGCGGATCAGTCAACGATCACCACTTTGGAACCTAACGGAATATTATCATACAGATATTTTGCGTCTTCCAGTTTCAAACGTACACAGCCATGAGACGTAGGTTTTCCAAGTCTGGAATCCGCACATACCTCCGGCTTCGATGTCAATGTATACGGTGATGAATGGAACAGATACTCTCCGCCGATAAATCCGGTAGCATACCAGCACCGATATCCAAAGCTGTCAAAGGAGAGATCATGGATCGTAGTCCGATATTCACCCTTCGGCGTCGGATGATCCTTCGTACCGGTGGAACAGATAAACTCACGCACCGCCAGCCAGTTATCCTTCGAGCCCTTAAACAGCGTCAGTTTCTGTTCGGACAGATCCACCCAGAACAAGTAGGAAGTATTACTGGAATAACTCTGGACCGCTTTTGCAGCTGAGCTGACTACAATATCCCCATTGGCATCCGCATAATACCGTCCGCCATCATATTCAACGTTCACCAGGGTCTCAAAAGCACCCGTGGAATCCGCATAGTGATATACACCGTCTGTATCTCTCAGCATGCCGTAAAGCAGCTTTCCTTCTTTCCCGAGGTAGTACTTCTTTCCGCCAACCTCTACGACTTTGGACTGATACAGCCAGCCGGAAGGACTCACATAATACCATTCTCCGCCGAACTTCACCCAGCCGGCAGCGGTTTTTACGATGCCGGAATCATTTACATACCAGAGCTTCTCATCCGCCGACTTGATACCCTTGCCCGAAAGGATTCCATCACTTCCCATAAAATAGGATTTGGAACCCACCTTAACCACATGGCTCCGGGCCAGACCGCCGCCGCTCTGATTATAGTACCAGTGTCCTTTATACTCGATCCAGCCCGCCTTCGTCGACATGGTTCCGTCTTTTTTGAAATAATACATTCCGTCGCCATAAGCGATGACAGCCGACGTCACCATACCATTTTCGCCGAGATAATACCGTTCACCTTTTGAGCTCACCAGTGTATTCCAGAGTACGGTTCCATTCGCGTCCGCAAGATACCACGCCCCGCTATATTGGAACCAGCCCGCACTTTTTATCTTTCCGTTCTTATCGAAATACCGGAGCTTCCCGTCCACCGTACGAAGGGTCTCCGTCAGTGTTCCGTCAGGTCCCACATAGTATTTCGTATTTCCGGAAGAAATGACCTGATCGGTACAGATCGCGCCATTCTCATCCGTATAATACCAGATTCCATTATACATGATCCATCTGGCCTTCTTTAATACTTTCCCGCTCTTATTAAAATAGTATCTTTTTCCGTTTACAGACAGGATCGCCTCCGTAAGGGTTCCGTCCTCACCTACATAATACATATTATTCTCGGAACTGATCACCTTCTTTATGGCAATCTTTCCGTTCTTATCCGCAAAATACCAGTCGCCGTCCACCTTTACCCAGCCTGCGGCAACGCCGGTGCCTGTCTCATCGAAGTAATACAATTCCCCGTCATACTTCAGAAGACCTTTCGTCAACGCACCGTCAGATCCCGCATGATAGATATTGGATCCGCACCAGAACACCCGGTCCGTCCGGATCGCACCGCCTGACTCGGTAAAATACCACACTCCATCCACATCAAGCCAGCCGAATTTCGTCTGAACATAACCATCGTTCGACGCGTAATATTTCGCTCCGTCCACATAGAAGAAACCTGTCAGCATCTTCCCGTCAGCATCAAAATAAAATGTATTCTTTCCGATCTTTGAGAACTGGTTTTTCAAGATGCTTCCGTCATCCGAAGCAAAATACCAGACTCCATCGATCTGAACCCATTTGGATATGAGCAGGTTGTCCTCACCATCATATGCATATGTGATTCCATCGACCTCTCTCAGCTCCCGATCACCGGCAGCCAGAGCCGGCGTCGAAAAACACAGCATTCCAAGAATCACAGCGCCCGCCGCACAGGAAAGCATTGTACGTTTTCCACTTTTCATACTCTCACCTCTCCTATTCAATCCACCACAACGTCCACCCTTATCACCCGGCCGACACTATATTTGAATCAGAATAGTGCCCGTTCATGATACTCACTTGCACTATCCTTCCATACACCGCAATGTACCGTAATCCTTGTTAATTTCGCGGATGTAACTTCGTTTTCGAAATTTACATAACAACTATACACCATTTCCAACCGGCTTGCAAGAACTGTTCCAAAACAGCACAAACCTTAATCAAAGCAGCGATTTTGAGCGCCATAGGTACAAGGAGGGGCCCGCACGCGCAGCGTGTGGGAAGATCCCTTACAAATAAAAAAACCTCACAACAGTGAGGAATAAAAAAGTGCCCAGAGCCGGAATCGAACCAGCGACACGAGGATTTTCAGTCCTCTGCTCTACCAACTGAGCTATCTGGGCAAAAAAAGTAGCGGGGACAGGATTTGAACCTGTGACCTTCGGGTTATGAGCCCGACGAGCTTCCGAGCTGCTCCACCCCGCGTTATTAAATATTCCCGAAGGAATCGTGGGCGGAGGTGGATTCGAACCACCGAAGCAACTTGCAGCAGATTTACAGTCTGTCCCCTTTGGCCACTCGGGAATCCGCCCATTCAAAACTATGAAGTTTTGATTTGCCTTATGGTTAAGGCAAAGCCGATGATCGGACTCGAACCGATAACCTGCTGATTACAAATCAGCTGCTCTGCCAATTGAGCCACATCGGCATATGGTTTAGGAAGGGGCCCGCGCGAAGCGTGGGAAGGTCTCCTAAATCCGAGCGAAGCGAGGACGCATTCTGCGAAGCAGAATCAGGATTTACTTTGTAAATCCTGCAAAATCGTGAAGCGATTTTGGCGCCGGGTTTGCGCCACTCTTTCAACTGGGACCTATAGGGCTCGAACCTATGACCCTCTGTTTGTAAGACAGATGCTCTCCCAACTGAGCTAAGATCCCATAAGCTCATCAGATTCATTTCGTCGTTCTGATAAACAAAACGACCCAGACGGGACTTGAACCCGTGACCTCCGCCGTGACAGGGCGGCGCTCTAACCAACTGAGCCACTGGGCCATGTGCTCTTTGAAAACTTCACACTGACTTACTTATTATAACCATTTCATATCGACTTGACAAGTTATTTTTAACTACGAATCAAACCTGTGATCCATCGATCACTCTTGCTTTTCTCAGGAAAAGCCC
>CAMPAX010000051.1 GCA_946633495.1 uncultured Lachnospiraceae bacterium
TCTGGCAGGAGAGGAGCCGCCGCCATATTTTGCCGGTTCCCACATGCAGGCAAAATGCAGATATTATTCTGCCCTGATCCGCAGGGGCTTTGACAATGCCGGATGGCCCGAAAGGACGGAGTGGGAGGAACGGCTGGACCGGGTAAGACCATAAGAAAAAAACGGCGAGTCGGAATGAGATCATTCCGGCCGCCGATTTTTCTTTCCGCTTTTTTCTTTGTACATCTGTGCATCGGACAGCTTCATCGCTTCATCGAAATCAAATCCTTTTTCCATGATTATGGTTCCGATGCTGGCGGTAACCTCACATGGCAGGCTGGTATTGGCCCGATGCTCACTCAGATATCCGTGGATCTTCCGGCTGATTATATCCGCGTCTTCTTTTCGCTCCAGGGCGGTACAGATCATGAATTCGTCACCGCCGAAGCGTCCGCAGATGGAGTTTTCATCTCCGACGGAGGCAACAGCCCGGGAGATATACCGGATCGCAAGATCACCGGTCTCATGGCCGTACCGGTCATTCACAAGCTTCAGTCCGTCCATATCCACAGTAGTCACTGCATAGTACGGCGCATCCGTAGAACGGAAAAACTGCGGCAGACGGGAGTAGAACCCTGTCCGGTTATACAGATCCGTCAGATAGTCATGACGAGCCATACGATCCATCTGTTCGGCATTGAATTCCAAATGGCGCACCATGATATAGCTTCCTATGATCTCCGAGAGAGAATTGGTATAGGGCATGACCATATGGTAGTTCTGGTTTGTTACCTCCGGTGCATAGACAAGGTAGCCTACCGCACGGGAGAAGAAACTCAGAGGGGAAAGGACCAGAGGCCGTTCCTGCCGGATGAGACGGTCAAAATCCGGTGAAAGATCAGAGAGCCGGATCGTGACCGGAAGCTCGGAGATGTCTCGGCCGCTCTGATAGATCACACGCTGGCGTTTGTCAAAGCCGGTGCGGTATCCCTCGGACAGAGGATTGATATTTCTCCGGAAGCAGTCCTCATTGACCATGATCTCCATGGAATTGAAATGCATGCTGTCAAGGATCTCCGGCAGCTGTCTGATATCAGGAGACCCCAGGATCTTCTCATAAATAGCGTGGAATGACTGCTCGACGTACAGCTTCTCGTTCTGCTTGGTGATATTATATTTCAGATAAGTGGACAGAGGCATGCTGTCCATGCTTTCCCTGCATCCGCAGGACTGTCCTTCCACAAGGCTGAAGTGGCAGAGATATTCGTCAGACAGCTCTTCGCCTCGTTGGGTCTTCTGGAATGCCATAACGATCATATCCGCCATCTCATCCATATCACACCCGCTGGTGGTAATGGAGGGAACATTTGCACGTGCTTCGATGGTATTATCCAGACCGGTAATGATCACGTCCTGCGGAACATGGATTCCTTTCTCACGAAAAATATCTGCGATGGTAATGGCCATCATATCGTTTGCGCAGATGATGGCTTCCGGGAGCTGCTTCAGCTTCAAAATGTCGGCGGCCGCAACCTTGGCAGGCTCCGACCAGTAACCGCCGTAGTAGATGCGGTCCTTTGAATTGGTGAGTTCCAGTTCGGTTACGGTCTCTTTATATTTTTTTATCCGTGCTTCGGAAGTGGGCTCCCCTTCCGGTCCGGCAACAAAACAAAGCTCCCGGCAGCCATGCACGTCCACCACGTGGCGAATCGCCCGCTCGATCCCATCCACATAAAGAAAATCAAAATTCGTACAACCGGGTCTTGCCTTTCCTATGGTAAAGACCGGTTTGTTGTGCGCTTTTGCATTTGCAATGATGGAATCGATCAGGTCATCGTCATTGATGATCTCCGAGAAGACGATCATCAGGTCTACATAGCTGTAGTCCACCAGATTATAGACCATCCGTTCTCCACCCTCGGGTTTGTACTGCCAGTACATGTTGGTGGTGGACTGGTAGATCATAAGCCGTGCTCCGGCTGCGTGGATCTTTTTGGACAGCGCTTCGATCAGAATGAAGTTTCTTTCGTCATCTGCCCGTACCATGCAGAGACCGATGACGGGATAATCAAGGTACATATGGTTCTCCTGAAACTTAAAAAACCCTTTGCACAAAAGACAGACATTGTGCGAAAGAGTTGTGTTCAAATGCAACTGGCTGCCATAAATGTCTTTCAGGCCCTTTAGCTTTGCGTCACAGGATTTCTCCTGCTTTGCTGATATACAGTTAATTTCATTTTATATTATCGCGTGTTCTCCGTCAATATAGAAGAGAGTTAATCTTTTGTTAATCTTTTGTAAATGAACTGCTAATGATCCTCCAAAGATGAATTAATTTTTCCAGTGTAAAGTAACAGCTGTAAACCGCAGGACAAAACAAAATGTGGAGGATGAAATCGTGGGGGTCTTTTTAAAGTACATCTCAAAAAACATGTTTGAGAAAAAAGGCAGATTCTTTTTGCTGCTTTTCTCCATCGCCGTCAGTACGGCATTGCTTCTTGCCAGCGCCGGGGTCGTGGAGGTAGTGACGAACAGCTTTGACGAACAGAGCAAAGCGGGAGGAACCGCGGATGTCCGGATCGTATCGAATACCGAGGATCCGTTTGTTGATGAACAGGATCTCATGTCGGACAAGCTGAAGGATCTGACGCCGGAACTGAATGTGACAGGGATCATAAACAACGAGGAGAAGATCCGGTATATCAGTCTGCATGGCAGGCACGGGTACGAAGGAACCATGACGGAGGGGGATCCGGGGTTTGTCTCCGAAAAGACAGACGGAACACCGCGCTGTATCATTTCAAAGAGAATCGCAGAGCGTGATCATTTAAAGAACGGAGATGAGCTTTCGTTTTATCTGGGAGGCGAGGAGATCCGCTTCCGCATCGGAGCCGTCAGTGCAAATGAAAATGTATTCTATTCTGACAGACCGGAGGCCTTCAATATAGTCGTGCCTTACGAATATCTGAATAAGAAGCTGGGAGCGGAGGGAAAAGCAAGCTGGATCCTTGCAAATGTCAGTGAGGGTACCGTGGATGATTTCGTAAAGGAGTTCAATGACGCTCATACGGATCTGCAGGCTCTCAGCATGAAGAACGAGGTATTTACGGATAGTTCCATTACCATGGGGCTGTACGCCATGATGGCCATCGTGGCCATCGTCAGCTCCATCATCATTTACGGAGTATTCAAACTGATCCTGGCGGAACGGATGTCCGTCATCGGAACCTTCATGAGTCAGGGAGCCACAAAGAAGAAGGTGGAGCGGATCATCCGAATGGAAGGCCTGCTTTACGGGCTGATCGGCGGAGCCGTGGGATGTATCATCGGCGAGGTGCTGCTCTTCTTTATCAACCGTTGGACCTCACCGCTTGCAGAGTATGGGATCTACACACCTTATCATGTAAATGCAGTATACATACTGGTCGGTATGGTCTTCGCCGCAGTGCTCTCCGTGGCTTCTGCCTACTTCCCGGTTCGTGCGATCCGGAAGTACGAAGCTAAGGACGTGATACTCTCCCGGGTGGAGCAAAGAACCGGAAAGGTTCTGGCAAAGCGTATCATCGGCTTTACGTTGATCGCCTTCGCAACAGTAGTCTTCTTCCTCAGCGGTGACGCAAAAGCCGGCATATCCCCCTACGGCTTCCTTGCAGCCTATGCGGGGATCGTCCTTATCACACCGTCCATCGTAAAGGGGATCTCATGGCTTCTTGGCAGGGCATTTCAGAACAATCACACCCTGTATCTGGCTATGAACAACATTCATAGTTCCAGGCTGCTTCGAAATAACATCGTGCTGATCGTGATCTCGCTTTCATCCGTAATGATGATCGCTTCCTTCGGCAAAAGTATGACGGATTTGGTAACAGACGCCTATTCAAAAGCAGATTATGACTATTGTATCTCGGGAATCATAAGCAGTGATCCTACGCAGCCGACCACGAACAAGATCCTGGATCGGCTGGAGTCCATGGATTCAGTCAGAGAAGGAACAGTGAGTCCATTATATTATGCCCAGGCAAAGGCAGACGACGATATGACAGCGATCCTGCTCGGTGTGAGATCGGGCTTCGGAAAAACCTATGACAGATACTTTGAAGTATCGGAGAAATACAGGAAGGAATTTGATGCGTTGGAAGCCTCCACAGGGCGGGAGGTACTGCTGCCCATCAAGGTTCAGAAACAGCTGAAGAAAAATGTGGGTGATACCGTGAATATCACGATCAACTCTGCGACGGTTCCCTTTAAGATCGTCGGGATCTATGACGGCAAGGTGTTCAACGCGGGCCTCTGCATTTTAGTAAAGGACGATGTGATAAAACAGGAATTTCACGTGAAGGAAGCGGATACGATCTACTTTGCGACCAACGGAAATGATCAGGCAGTCCGGGACGATCTGGCACCGTACCTGAAATCCCTGGGAGTCACCTGGACCACAAGGGCAGAGGACATGAAGCGTAATGATGAACAGAATCAGCAGATCGTTATGATCATGGAGATCTTCGCTTACCTGGCTATGATCATTGCTTCCATAGGTGTTATGAGCAACATCACCATTTGCTTCCTGCAGAGAAAGCGGGAGATGGCGGTTATGGCTTCGGTGGGAATGAACAAGACCGGCCGTATGGGGCTGATCCTTACGGAGAGTCTGGCGTCCGTAGCCTTCAGTATCCTGCTCAGCATCCCATTTACCATCCTGCTTACGGATCTCATGACCGGGTTTGCAGCCTTCGTCGGACTGCCCATGACCATAACCTTCAGCTGGACGGTGCTTCCCTTCTACGCGATGGTGATCACAGGTATCATCCTGACCGCTTCCTTCTCAACCATGTTGAAGAGCCGAAAGCTTTCCGTGGTTCAGGAGCTGAAGTATGAGTAGACGGGACCGGAAAGTATGAGCAGTCAGGACAGGAATGAATGAGCAGCCCGGAAAGCCCGGAACCGGAAGGATGAACCGCCGGAACCGGAAGGTAACCAAAAGAAGATACTATCAAGAGTAATTAAAAAAATCAGCGGAGGAAGAGAAAATGAACGCAATCGAGGTAAGGGATTTAAACAGATCATTTGTTAACGGAAAGCAGACCACAGAGGTCTTAAAGCATATCAATCTGACAGTGGAAAAGGGCGAATTCGTATCCATCATGGGACCCTCCGGCAGCGGTAAATCAACCCTCCTGTACCTGCTGGGCGGTCTCGATCAGCCCACCGGCGGATCGGTCCGGATCGAAGGGATCGATCTCGCCAGGCTCTCGGATAAGAAGCTCTGTGCCATGCGAAATGAGAAGATCGGATTTGTGTTCCAGTTCTACAACCTGGTTCCGAACCTGAATGTGGAAGATAATATCGCTCTTCCACTGCTTCTGGCGGGAAAGAAAAATTCCGATTATCAGGCGAAGATCAATGAGTGCCTGGAACTGATCGAGATGACGGATAAGCGGAAACTGACGCCCCGGGAGCTCTCCGGCGGTCAGCAGCAGAGAGTGGCCATCGCCCGCGCGCTGGTCTTCGATCCCGAGATCCTCTTCCTGGACGAACCCATCGGAAACCTGGATACAAAGACAGGAATGAAGATCATGGATCTTTTCCGCAGGATCAACAGAAAGTACGGGAAGACCATCGTGCAGGTGACCCATTCCGAGGAATCGGCACTTTACGGTACAAAAATGGTACGCATCGTGGATGGAGAGATCGAATCCATTGATGAGATCCGGCACATCATCAGAACCGCATAGCCACGAGCTGTCAATACACATATCTTCCCTGCACAGGACGGCATGACCGTCAGTGCAGGAAACGTGGGAAGAAACATCTCCTGAACGGGATGTTTCTTCTTGTGTTTCATGATACAAGATGCTATAATGTTACAGATTTTGCCCGCAAGGGTATCTTTGCGTACCATTTTACGAAAAAAAGTAACTGGAACTACAGTCATACAAAGGGAGAACCGGATATGTACAAGATCATTCAGAAGAGATCCCTCAACCCCACAGTCACTCTGATGGAGGTGGAGGCACCGTTGGTGGCACGGAAATGCGAACCGGGCCAGTTTATCATTCTTCGTGCGAAGGAAGACAGTGAGCGTATCCCGCTTACCATCGCAGGCTACGATCGGGAGAAGGGAACCATCACCATCATCTTCCAGATCGTGGGAGGAAGTACGGAGATCCTGAATTCACTGGCAGAAGGAGAATACATTCAGGATTTCGTGGGACCTCTGGGAAAGGCGACGGAAACCGAAGGCCTGAAGAAGGTTGCGGTAGTCGGCGGCGGAGTCGGCTGTGCCATCGCATATCCCGTGGCGAAGAAGCTGCATGACATCGGCTGTGAGGTACACAGCATCGTAGGCTTCAGGAACGAGGATCTGATCATTCTGAAGGATGAGTTTGAGGCGGCCAGTGACAAATATGTTCTGATGACGGACGATGGTTCCGCAGGTGAGAAGGGTCTTGTCACCGCAGCTTTGGAGCGGTTGATCCAGTCCGGCGAGGAATATGATGAAGTGATCGCCATAGGACCGCTGATCATGATGAAGTTTGTGGTTGCGGTTACGAAGAAATACAATGTGAAGACGGTTGTCAGCATGAATCCCATCATGGTAGACGGAACCGGTATGTGCGGAGGCTGCCGCCTCACCGTTGGCGGAAAGACAAAGTTCGCCTGCGTGGACGGACCGGATTTCGACGGATTTGAAGTGGATTTTGACGAGGCTATGGCAAGAGGTGCATCCTATAAGCCTTTTGAGCAGAAGGCAAGGGAAGAGGCCTGCAACCTGCTTAAACATTGAGCCGTGCATCGACGGTGCTTTGCACCAAAGATGCGGCATGGCATATGACTTGTCATCCTGAGCACGAAGTGCGAAGGATCTTTTCGCTAAAACGGTAATGTCATCCTGAGCGCGCAGCGCGATGGAGACTATCGTATGAATCACAATATAGAGGAGTAACATAAGATGCCCAACATGTCTATGGTAAAGAATCCGATGCCATCACAGGATCCGGATGTCAGAAATAAGAATTTTAACGAGGTGGCTCTCGGTTATACCGAGGAGCAGGCCATCGATGAGGCAAAAAGATGCCTGAACTGCAAGCATAAGCCCTGTACCGGCGGCTGTCCGGTGCAGATCGATATCCCTGCCTTTATCGCAAAGGTGGCAGAGGGAGATTTTGAAGGTGCTTACGAAGTGATCACCAGATCCAGTTCCCTTCCGGCGGTTTGCGGTCGTGTATGTCCGCAGGAATCTCAGTGTGAGAAGTACTGCGTCCGCGGGATCAAAGGGGAACCGGTAGCCATCGGTCGTCTGGAACGGTTCGTGGCGGACTGGCATATGGCAAACTGCAAGGAAGAACCCGTAAAACCGGAGAGCAACGGACATAAGGTGGCTGTCATCGGTTCCGGTCCTTCCGGTCTGGCATGCGCAGGAGATCTGGCAAAGAAAGGCTACGACGTTACGATCTATGAAGCGCTTCACATCGCAGGCGGCGTGCTGGCTTACGGTATCCCCGAGTTCCGTCTCCCCAAAGCGATCGTGCAGAAGGAGATCGACGGTCTTAAGGCTCTGGGCGTAAAGATCGAGACAAATGTCGTTATCGGCAAGACCATTTCCATCGATGATCTCTTTGATGAGTTTGGATTTGAGTCTGTATTTATCGGCTCCGGCGCAGGTCTTCCCCGTTTTATGAACATTCCGGGAGAAAACCTGAACGGCGTTTACTCCGCAAATGAATTTCTGACCCGTATCAATCTGATGAAGGCTTACCGGGAGGATTCCAAGACGCCCATCAAGCATCCGGAGAGCACGGTTGTTGTAGGCGGCGGAAATGTAGCCATGGACGCTGCCCGCTCGGCGAAGCGTCTCGGCTCTGATGTTACCATCGTTTACAGAAGGACCAAAGCGGAGCTTCCGGCCCGTGCTGAGGAAGTGGAGCATGCGGAGGAAGAAGGGATCAAATTCGCGTTCCTTCATAATCCGGTAGAGGTAGAAGGCGAGAATGGCTGGGTGAAGGCTGTGCGCTGCCAGGTGATGGAGCTGTCCGAGCCGGATGAATCCGGAAGACGTAAGCCGGTACCGGTTGAAGGACAGTTCGTTACGGTTCCCTGTGACTGCATGATCATGTCCATCGGAACATCTCCGAACCCGCTGATCAAGTCCACCACGGAAGGTCTGGAGACCCAGAAGTGGGGTGGGATCATTGCGGATGAGGCTACAGGCCTCACCTCCCGCAAGGGTGTATACGCCGGCGGTGACGCGGTAACAGGCGCAGCTACGGTTATCCTGGCCATGGGCGCAGGAAAGACAGCGGCGGCAGCCATCGATGCGGATCTTTCCGGCAAATAAGCATCGGAATGAGAAACAGAAGTAAGGGTAGTACATAGCAGTAATTGCAGTGTGCTATCGTGAGATAGGTGACAGGATCCTTCGCTTCGCTCAGGATGACAGGTGGTATGTCATTCCGGGCGAAGCGCTTTGTCATTCTGAGAGCCCCATGTTATTCTGAGGAAGCGTGGCTTCGTGCCGTTCTGAGGGAACACCCATGTCATTCTGAAAGAGCGAAGCGAACGAAGAATCTTTCAGAAAGTACGGAATGAGAGAATCTTTCAGATAGAACGGAATAAGAAAATTTTTCAGAAAACAAGAAGGACTTTGAGTGCAGTCCTGCAGGAATCTTTTACTTCAAAGACAGACGCGATACAGATTGAAGACGGACATTACACAGATTTAGGAAAAGAGAGTATACGGTATGGATGAATCACAGAAGACAGCGCAGGGCGTCATGAAAGCCTCGACCATCATGGCCATATCCAATCTGGTGGCCAGCGTGGTGGGCTTTGCCCGGAATATCATCATATCCAGTATCTTCGGTATGGGGATGGAAAATGATGCCTATATCTCTGCATTCACGATCCCGGATTTTATCTACACGATCCTGGTAGGCGGGGCGCTTTCGACTGCCTTTATTCCGATCTTCAGTGTCTATATCGCCACCGGAGAGAAGGAAAAAGGCTTCCGAATGGGCAATACGGTACTGAATCTTGTGGCGATCCTGGCCATGGTTCTCTGCCTTCTGGGAGAGATCTTCACTCCCTGGCTGGTGGATACCTTCATGCAGTTTAAGGGAGAAGCCTTTGAACTGACGGTAAAACTCACCCGGATCATGTTCTTCCAGTGCTTCTTCATGTGTCTCACCGGCGTTTGCATGGGAATCATGCAGTCGTACAAGAATTTCGTTCCCTCGGCGCTGGGGTCCATCTATTACAACATTTCCATCGTGGCCTTTGGTGTGCTGCTGTCCCAGGTCTTTGGTCTTGGGATCGCAGGTTTCTCCATCAGTGTCGTGATCGGTGCCATTGCAAACCTTGCAGCGCATATTCGCCCCATGCATCGCGTGGGATACAAATACCAGCCGGTGCTGGACCTGAAGCAGGACGGGATCCGGAAATTCTTCCGGATGCTGGGGCCGGTGCTCCTCGGGCTTTCCGTCAATCATATCAACCTGCTGGTGAATCAGTACTTTGCGTCGGGTCTGGGGAACAGTACCGTGTCCTCCATGAAAAATGCCCAGAGCATCAGCCAGCTGCCGGTGCTTATCTTTGGCGCAACTATTTCCCTGTCCATCTTCCCCACCATGTCGGAGCATTTTGCTACGAACAATAAGGAAGAGTATCGAAATGACTTCTCCATGTCCTTTCGGACTGTGTTCTTCCTGACCATTCCGGCAGCCATCGGAATCGTGGCGCTTCGGACGCCGCTGATCCGGGCGATGTATCTGCAGGGTGAATTTAAGGTGTCGGATATCGCCGTTATGGCGGGCTTCATGCTGATCTATTCCATCGGAACCATCGGTTATTCCGAGCAGCTGGTGCTGAACCGCGCATTTTATTCGGCGCGGGATACGAAGACCCCGATGCTCATCAACGTGGTCTGCCTTCTGTTAAATGCACTGCTCAGCTTTATCTTCGTCCGGCTTTGGGATGCCAACGGACTGGCATTGGCTTATTCCGTTGCGGGGATTGCCAGTATGGTGCTGCTGTCCGTGTATCTTCGGAAACGTCTGGGAATGTCCCTTCCATGGAGAGAGATCCTGGTTTCGGCTCTGAAGACACTGCTGGCCAGCGCGGCCATGTTCCTGGCTCTGTTCCGTCTGGATGATCTTTTGGACAATGTGCTTTCCGTGGATCGGAAGATCTTCCAGCTGATCGAGGTGGGAATCCTCTTTGTCGTAGGAGTGGCAGTATTCTTTATCGCAGCCCTCCTGCTCAGAATGCGGGAGGTGCAGGCGGTGAAGAGCATCTTTATGAGAAAATTCAGGAAATCGTGAGCGCTACCGGATGAACCGTGAATTCGTGGAGGATATCGATCCGGGTAAACTGTCATCAAAGTAAACAGCCATCAATACGTGAGTGCGTGCAGGATACCGATCCGGGTAAACAGTCAGCAAACCGTGAATGTATGCAGGGTATTGATCCGGGTAAACAGCCATCAATCCGTGAATGCGTGCAGGATATCAATCTGTAAATAAAAGGTGGACTATGAAGAAAGAATTATCTCGATTTGTATATTATCATGATCTGGAGAAGGATCCCGTGCTTCGGACTCTGGCGGAGACGGAGCTGGGAGTGAAGATGATGAAGCGTACTCCCGGCAGCGGAGTGGAAGGAGATTGGCCGGGACAAAGAGAGATGGAAGAGCTGGCTCATTTTGGACACGCTCATCCCATCACCACGGAGATTCTGGTGGATCACGTATATGACAGTGTTCACAGGCTCCTGGACACAGCCACTGCCTATGGATTCGATAAGAATCTCTGGAGGGATTATCTTGCATTTCTCCTTATCACAAATGAGAATCCTTTCTCTCTTACAGCGGAGAAGAAGGGGCTGGAACAGGGAAGCGTGCAGATCTTTGCACTTCAGGATATGGAGAATTTCTGCCGTCTGTTCATTCATGACTTCTCGGAGCTGGAACAGACCCTGGGGATCGATTGCTTCTCCGTGATTTCGGAGTATAAAGCGGTTCCGAAACGGGCGCAGAATTATAACCGATATGTCAGCGGCTTTGTTCGTGAAGTCAGCGATTCCATCAGCAGCGTGCTGACAAAGTATGGCTTCCCCGAGAAAAATGTGAGAACCGGGTCGGATGTTGTGCCGCCGCAGAATGCGGATGATATTCAGGATGAATCCGCAAGGATCCGGTCGGCAGCGGAAGAGGTGCTCGGTATCATTTCCGGATTTTATAAGAAATACGGGGTGGGAATGTTCGGTCTTAACCGGGCCTTCCGGCTGAAGGAAGCCGAAGGCGGAAAGCAGGAGAAGCAGCTCCCCGGAACGGCATCGGGGATCCTCTTCGAGCCCATCAATAATATTCAGGATGTACGGCTTTCGGATCTGGTTGGGTACGAGATCCAGAAGCAGAAGCTCCGGGAGAACACGGAAGCTTTTCTGCGGGGACACAGGGCAAATAACTGCCTGCTCTTCGGGGATGCGGGGACCGGAAAGTCCACCAGTATCAAAGCGCTGATCGCCGAATATTATGAGCAGGGACTTCGGATGATCGAGCTTTATAAGCATCAGATGCAGAGCCTGTCCGAGGTGATCTCCACGGTGAAGCACAGGAATTATAAGTTTATCATTTACATGGATGATCTTTCCTTCGAGGATCATGAAACAGAGTATAAATACCTGAAAGCGGTGATCGAGGGCGGCCTGGAGAACCGGCCGGACAACGTGCTGATCTATGCCACCTCCAACCGGAGGAATCTGATCAAGGAAACCTGGAACGACACCGCGGATGTGGATCTGGAGAAGCATCGCGGGGATACTCTGCAGGAGAAGCTGTCTCTGGTGGACCGGTTTGGGATCAAGATCCCCTACATGAAGCCCAACAAGAAAGAATACAGCGCGATCGTGGAGGAACTGGCAAAACGCGTTCCGGGGCTGGATATCGATCCGGAGGAACTGCAGCGGGAGGCCGCAAAATGGGAGGTTGCCCATGGCGGAATGTCCGGACGGACGGCACAGCAGCTGATCGACTATCTGGCAGCAAAGTATACGGATCATGCAGAGTGACCTGCAGGCATGGAACGCCGATGTCCGGCGTGACACCCCGATGTCCGGCGTGACACCCCGATGTCCGGCGTG
>CAMPAX010000052.1 GCA_946633495.1 uncultured Lachnospiraceae bacterium
ATCCGGTCGATCAGTTCCATCAGGCTTTCGGCGTCCGTGATCTGATTCACTTCTCTTCGAATGCCGGCGGAGCCGGGCAGTCCCTGGGTGTACCAGGCCACATGCTTCCGCATCTCCCGGATCCCGATGTATTCTCCTTTTTCTTCCAGCATCTTATGACTCTGGCGAATCAGAAAATCTCTTCGTTCCTCTGCTGTTGCCGAAGGCAGTATGGTCCCGTCCTGAAGATACGCCTTCACTTCCCGAAAGATCCAGGGATTCCCCTGGGCGGCCCGGGCGATCATAATACTGTCGCAGCCGGTTTCCTGCAGCATCCGGGCGGCATCCAAACCACATCGAACGTCCCCATTTCCGATCACGGGGATCTTCACCGCGTCCCTTACTGCCCGGATCACGGACCAGTCCGCTTCTCCCTGATAATAATCTTCTCTTGTCCGCGCATGAATGGCGATGGCCGCACAGCCCGCCTGTTCCAGACGTTTTGCGACCTCAGGAGCCGTGCGTTCTCCCCTTGCAAATCCGGCCCTGATCTTCGCCGTCACGGGAACAGACAACCGATCCGTCATCACCCGCACGATCTCAGCCGCAAGCTCCGGTTCCTTCAGAAGGGCGCTTCCTTCTCCGTTGTTCACGATCTTCGGCATGGGACAGCCCATATTGATATCCACGAAATCGAAAGAATAGCTTGCCAGCAGCTTTTCCGCCTCCATCGCCATAAGCTCCGGTTCCCGTCCGAAAAGCTGCACACCCACCGGGCGGTCCCCCTGCTCCGTAGCCAGCAGCGGAGGAGTGTTCTTACTGCCGTAATAAAGCCCCTTGGCGCTGATCATTTCCGTGGTAACGATATCCGCGCCGCATTCCCGTGCAAGCAGACGAAATGGCAGGTCGGTAACGCCTGCCATTGGTCCAAGTAATAATTTTCCTTTGAAATCGGATTGCTTCATGTGTTTTCCGTTCTTTTTACTGCTTATCATAAATGATCCGTAGTCCCTGCAGCGTCAGCTCGGGATTGTAGATATCGATCTCCTTCGTGGAGTCGGAAATAAGCTTCCCCAGTCCTCCGGTCGCCACAACCTTCAGTCCTTCCAGCTTCGACTCTTCTTTCAGCTTTCGGATGATATACTCGGTCTGTCCGATGTAGCCGTAGTAGATACCTGCCTGCATACTGGATACCGTATCCCTTCCCAGGATCGTATCCACTTTCCGGATCTCAACCTCCGGCAGCTTTGCGGTACCGGTCCAAAGAGCGTTGGCCGCAAGACGGATTCCCGGAGATGTAACGCCCGCATAAAATGTACCGTCCTCCAGTACCAGATCATGGGTGGTTGCGGTTCCGAAATCCACAACGATCACCGGTCCGCCGTACATTTCATACGCTGCCACCGCGTCTACCAGACGGTCCGCGCCCAGTTCCTTCGGATTCGGGATGGAGATTTTGATCCCCGTTCGGATGCCCGGCGCGATGATCAGCGGTTTTACATCAAAATACTTTATGATTCCACTGACCAGAGAATGCATGATATCCGGCACAACCGATGAGATCACACAGTCTGTGATGTCCTTCATCATAAAACCGTTGAGGGACAGCCACTCCCCCAGGAACACACCGTACTCATCGGAAGTACGGGAAGTCTGGGTGATCATACGGAACTGTTTCTCTAAAACCTTTCCTCTGAACAATCCTACGGTTATATTTGTATTTCCAACATCGATTGCAAATAACATGTTCTTACTCCTATTCCGTCTCACCCAGGATAAACAGGGAATAATACTGCTCCATCTGTTCGAAAAGCTCCGCTTTCTCCTTCTGGAGTCTTTTTACCAGAAGATGGCTGCCGATCTCATCATAAGCCGCATCGTTTTCCTCCGCTTCGGTTGCGATCACAAGCTTTCCCTTTTCATCGAAATACAGCAAAATGATACCGCCGACTTCTTCAGTGAACAGGACGCACATGATCTGAAGCTCCTGTCTTACCCTTTCCGGAAGCCCCTGAAACTTTGGGTCCAGGTAGTATTTTTTTGTATATCCGGATGCACTGCACAGCACCATAGGATTCTGATCCATTGCCTGCTCTCCTCGCTTCTCAATTCTGCATCGCAGCGATCACATCATTCATATCGTACAGTCCCGGTTCACGGTCTGCAAGATATTTTGCAGCGCTGATGGCACCATTTCCGAAAATGCTTCTGGAATATGCGACATGGCGGATCTCGATCAGCTCATCGGGTCCTGCGAAAATCACCTCGTGGGTTCCCGGAATGTTCCCGCCGCGCACCGCTGAGATCCCCAGCTCCTTCTTGTCACGTTTCTCTCTTCGCTGACTGCGGTCATAGATATACTCATACTGTCCCTCCGCAGCATCATTAATGGCATCCGCCAGCATGATGGCCGTTCCGCTGGGAGCATCTAATTTCTGGTTGTGATGACGTTCCACGATCTCGATGTCGAAGCCTGCCGTGCCGAAAACCTTTGTTGCATTCTTCAGCAGCCCGGTGATGGTATTGATCCCAAGGCTCATATTTGCAGACTTCAGGATCGGAATCTGCTGGGAGATCTTACGGACATTTGCCAGCTGTTCCTCGGAAAGTCCCGTAGTACAGAGTACGACAGGAAGCTTTTTTGATGCAGCTGCTTCCAGCAGGTGATCCACTACCTTCGCGGAGGAAAAATCGATCACCACATCTGCTTCTTCCTTTACATCCGCCAGATCGGTATAGATCGGAAATGCCGCTTCTCCCGGTGCGATATCCACACCGGCAACGATCTCTGCGTCCGGATCCGACGCAGCCAGTCCTGCGATCACTTTCCCCATACGGCCGTTTGCGCCGTGCATGATAATTCTAATCATATCTTCCTCACTTTCAAACCATGTCAGTCACACTGTCCCATGGAATCCTGCGGCTGCTCCGCTCCGTCAGGACCAAACTACGCAAGTGCGATGCCGTACTCAACCATGGCTTTCTTCAGGCGCTCTGCGTTCTTCGGATCTATCTCTGTCAGAGGCATACGAACATATCCGTTGCAAAGTCCCATCAGTTCAACCGCCTTCTTAACGGGGATCGGATTCACCTCTGAGAACAGTGCATGACAAAGCTCCATGGCCTTCAGCTGGAGTCTGCGGGATTCCTCGATATTGCCCTCTAAGAAGCTGTGAACCAGACGAGAAGTATCCTCCGGGATGATATTTGCAGTTACGGAGATCACGCCGATCCCGCCCAGAGCCAAGAGCGGAAGGATCTGATCATCATTTCCTGAATAAATGTCGATGCTTCCCTCTGCCATGGAAGCCAGATCTGCAATCTGGGAGATATTTCCGGACGCTTCCTTGATAGCTACGATATTATCCACATTCTTTGCCAGTTCGACAGCGGTTGCGGGCTGGATATTGCAGCCGGTACGTCCCGGCACGTTGTACATGATGATGGGCGTGTTAACCGCCTCTGCAATGGTTGTATAATGGCGGATCAGTCCCTGCTGAGTCGCCTTGTTGTAATACGGAGTCACAATAAGAAGTCCGTCTACTCCGCTCTGCTCAGCCTCTTTTGACAGCTTCACAGCGGTATAGGTGGCGTTGGAGCCGGTACCTGCGATGACCGGAATCCGCCCATTTACCTGCTCTGCTACGACCGCGATACACTCGGAATGCTCTTCCTCTGTCAGAGTGGAAGCCTCGCCGGAAGTACCACATACGATGATCGCATCGGTACCATGCTCTACATGCCAGTCACAGAGCTCTCTCAGCTGTTCGTAATCAACCTCTAAATTCTCCTTGAAGGGTGTGACAAGTGCAACTCCGGATCCCTTAAAAACAGCCATTTTTCTCTTCCTCCTGATTAAAAATGATTAAAAAAAACGGGATAGCGAAGTGCCTATCCCGAAATAAATCCTAAAGATGTTAAGACTTACTTCAAGTAGCACTCCACCAATCAATAATGATTTGGTGACAGTCCTGCAGTTGTTCACTGCAGACCCAGCAAAACCGTTCTGACTCACAGGTCTCACTTCGGCGGCATCCCCTTTTACGCATCTTCATCGGACCGTCAGTGTCCTTAAATGCGTGACTCCTGTCTGTCGCGCCTCTACTCAAAACTACGTGCATTATAGCACCGCTGTCATATACTGTCAACGGAATCTTAAAATGACCCAATCACGCGTGAACCAGTCAGGCGCCTTCCGTACGCTTCTCATCAACACAGTCATTTAAAACCGAACGCACTTCCTTCGCCTGCTTTCTGGTGAGATGCCTCCCCTCTGCAACCGCCTTCAGCGCACTGAAGGTGTCCCCGTTGAACCAGAAATCCACCAGTTTTTTTGCCATTTCCTTCTTGTAACTTTCCTCATCCACCAACGGGATAAAATAAGTCACACCCTGTCGGCGGGTATCCACAAATCCTTTTTCCCTCAGCTTCTTCAGGAAGGTATAGACCGTGGTTTCTTTATATTGCATGCCGTAATCTTCGGCCAGCATATTGATCACATTAAATGCGGTCGCCCGTTCTTTCAGGTTCCATACACAGCGCATGGTAACCAGCTCGCATTCTGACAATGCACTCCGTTCGTACATGGTACTGCCCTCTTTCCAAGATCATATGTCATAATAACATTGTATATCAAAATGCGGTGAAATACATAGACATTTTTCTAAAAACGTACAAAGCAACATTCGATTCCTGGTTTGATTTTCTTACTTGTTATCCATTTTGTCCCGCAGAATTTCTTCTCTGCCTTAAAACCTCATATCCCACCACGGATCCGCTGACCGCAGCATTCAGGGATTCCACGCTTCCCTCCATGGGAATCCGGACCAGAACATCCGCCGCGGCTGCCACCGCATCGGAAAGACCGTTTCCTTCATTTCCGATGAGGATCGCCACCGGTCCGGTAAGATCCGCCGCATAAAAATCCTGCCCTGCCAAATGCATCCCCACCACACGAACTCCCGTGCTTTTCAGCTTCTCCAGCTCTGTCGCAAGATCCGGAACCGTGCGGATCGGAACCCGGAAGATGGTTCCCATAGTGCTTCGTACCACCTTCGGGCTGTAGGGATCCGCGGAATCATCACTCATCAGTACTTCCGTTACGCCCACAGCCTCCGCCGTCCGGATGAGTGTTCCCACATTTCCGGGATCCTGCAGACCGTCCAAAACCATGTAAAATGGTTTTCTCTCCTCGGATGAACTTTCGTGGAGTCCGGGAGTTTTGACCACCGCCAGCATCCCCTGAGGCGTCTGAGTATCGGAAAGCTTCTGCAGAACATTTTCCGAAACCGTCTCAACCCTTTCACACCAATCAGTCAGTTCCGGATAACGCCTGAGTGTCTCTTCCGTCACAAAAAGCATCCGGCGGATGTCCATAGGAACTTCACGGATCATGCGGATCCCTTCCACCACGAAGGACTGTTCTTCCCGGCGGAAAGCAGCCTTCTTTTTCAGCTTGTCTATATATTTTACGGTATCATTTGTCAGTGATGTGATCATGTACTCTTCTCCGGTCATATACTTCTCGGCTACTTTTTCGGAACCTCCCTCACCAGGACGTTCTCCTCACCATATTCCATGTGCAGCCGCTTCACCAGTGCGTCATTTACATGGACCATCCGCCGGATCTGCACTGCCTTATGCTCCGCCTTCAGCTGGACATAGACGCAGGTTCCGCCGGGGTAATCCGTCAGCAGATCCTCCAGTTCTTTCCGAATGCCTTCAAATGCCGGATGATCCTGCACCAGCAGCCACAGCTGGCGTCCTTCATCCTCCATCTTCACCTTCAGTTGGTCAAAGGTCTGGATCTCCGATGCCAGAAGCTTTCCTTCCTCCTCGGAAATGGATGCGCGGCCCCTGACCATGATCCCCTTATTCATTTCCAGAAACTGCCGAGCCCCATCATAAACCTTCGGAAATACCACCACCTCGATCTGTCCGTACAGATCCTCCAGTGTTACGAAGGCCATGGCTTCATTATTTCGGGTCATCTTTACATTGATCTGTTCCACCATGCCGCACATTGTATAGGTCTGATTATCCCTGGCCACGGTTCTTCCGGTCTCTTCCTCCGGCACAAAATCCAGGGTGGAGGCCGTGGAATACTTATCGATCAGATCCTTATAAGCATCCAGTGGGTGTCCGCTGACATAGATGCCAAGCACTTCCTTCTCTTTCTGAAGGATCTCCTCTTTGGGGAATTCCGGCATATTCGGATAGACGATCTTCGTCTTCTGCACATCTTCTTCCCCAAAGAAATCCATAAGAGACATCTGCCCGGTCATGCTCTGTTTCTTCTCTGCCGACATCTGATCCAGGATCTCCGGGAACATCAGGATCATCTGTCTCCGGTTCGGTCCGAAGCTGTCAAATGCACCCGCATAGATGAAACTCTCAATCGTCCTCTTGTTGGCTTCCTTATTCGAAAGGCGGCGGGCAAAATCCGAAAGATCCTTGTAGGGTCCGTTTGCCTCACGTTCTCTGATCAACTCTTCTACCACCGTATCTCCCACGGATTTCACTGCCGACATGCCATAGCGGATGCCTCCGCTGTCCACGGAAAATTCGCCGCGGCCCACATTTACATCCGGCGGAAGGAGACGGATCCCCATCCTTTTCACCGCTTCGATGTAATTCGCCAGCTTCGGGCCGTTGCTTCGCACGGAAGTCAGCAGGGCTGCCATAAAGTCCAGGGGATAGTAGCATTTAAGATATGCGGTCTCATATGCCACGACTGCATAAGCCGCCGCATGGGATTTGTTAAATGCATAGCTGGCGAAAGCGGCCATCTCATCGAAGATCTTATTTGCGATCTCCTCCGGCACCCCGTTTTTGATACAGCCGGGGACACCCAGCTCTTTATTTCCATAGACAAAGTACTCCCGTTCCTTTGCCATGACATCCGCCTTCTTCTTGGACATGGCACGGCGCACCAGATCGGACCGGCCCAGGGAATACCCGGCCAGCTTCATTACGATCTGCATAACCTGCTCCTGATAGACGATACAGCCGTAGGTCGGCTTCAGGATCTCTTCCAGCAGCGGTGTGTCATAGGTCACCTGCTCCGGATGGGACTGGGCCTTCACGTACTGCGGAATAAAATCCATGGGACCCGGCCGGTACAGAGAGATGCCTGCGATGACATCTTCCATGTTCCTGGGGCGAAGTTCCCGCATGAAGCTCTGCATACCGCTGGACTCCAGCTGGAAGACGCCGGAGGTCTTTCCCTCGGAGATCATCTCATAGACCTTGGGGTCATCCATATCCAGATGATCCACATCGATTTCAATACCGAGCCGTTCCTTCACGGAGGCCACCGCATCCTGGATCACCGTCAGAGTCCGGATCCCAAGGAAATCCATCTTCAGAAGCCCCAGCTCTTCAATGGTTGTCATATTGTACTGGGTCGTGACCGCGTCGCTGTTCTTGCATAGCGGGACATAGTCCACGATGGGTTCCCGGCCGATCACAACACCTGCCGCATGCATGGAAGCATGACGAGGAAGCCCCTCCAGCTGACGGGCGATATCCACCAGATATTTCACATCTTCATTTTCTTCATAGAATTTCCTGAAATCCGGGCTCTTCTCCAATGCTGCTCCGATGGTCATTCCGAGCTCCATGGGAATGGATTTGGCTACCATGTCACAGAGCTTGTAGGAGACATCCAGCGCTCTTCCCACATCCCGGATACAGTTTCTGGCTGCCAGCGTACCGAAGGTCACGATCTGAACCACCATCTCCTCCCCGTATTTTCGGGTGACATAGTCGATCACCTCCTGCCGGCGGACGTCCGCGAAATCCACGTCAATATCCGGCATGGTCACGCGCTCCGGATTCAGGAACCGTTCAAACAGAAGGTCATACCGGATGGGATCGATATTTGTGATCCTTAGAGCGTAGGATACGATGCTCCCCGCAGCCGATCCACGGCCGGGTCCTACCATGATCCCTACACTTCTGGCGTATTTGATAAAATCCCATACGATAAGGAAATAATCCACGAAGCCCATATTTGTGATAACGGTAAGCTCATGCTCCAAGCGCTCCCTAAGTTCGGGAGTCACCGGGTCATAGCGCTCCGCAAGACCGGTTTCACAGAGCTCCCGAAGATACTTCTCCGCTGTATAACCATCCGGTACATCGAACCGGGGAATCTTATGCTCCCCGAAAACAATGTTGACATTACACCGTTCCGCGATCTTCTGTGTATTGGCCAGTGCGTCCGGCGCATACGGGAACAGCGCCGCCATCTCTTCCTCGCTCTTCAGGTAGTACTGGCCTCCCTCGTAGCGCATACGGTTCTCTTCCTGCACCTTCCTGCCGGTCTGGATACAGAGCAGCACATCATGCGCCTCCCAGTCCTCCGCATAGATGTAGTGGGAATCGTTGGTGCAGACCATGGGGATCCCCGTCTCCTGCGAGAGACGCATTACCCCCTGATTCACCATGGAATCCTCTGCCAGGCCATGATCCTGCATTTCCAGAAAATAATTCTCCGCCCCGAAGGTGTCACGGTACCAGAGGGCCGTCTTTTTTGCTTCTTCATAAAGTCCCCGGCGGATATTCACCGCCACTTCCCCCTGCATACAGGCAGAAAGGCAGATCAGTCCCCGGTGATACTCTTTTAGAACCTCCCGGTCTACCCTCGGCTTATAGTAGAACCCTTCGGTAAACCCTTTGGATACGATCTTGCAGAGATTCCGGTATCCTTCATCCGTCTCGGCAAGAAGGATCAGATGATAGTACCGTTCATCGTCCCGGCTCAGCTCCCGGTCAAAGCGGGAACCCGGCGCCACATAGACCTCGCACCCGATAATGGGACGGATTCCTTCCGCACGGCAGGCTTTATAAAAATCAATGGCTCCGTACATGACGCCATGGTCTGTTATGGCAAGGGAATCAAAGCCAAGCTCCTTCGCCCGCTTCACCAAAGGTTTTATCTTTGCCGAGCCGTCTAAGAGGCTGTATTCCGTATGAACATGCAAATGAGTGAATGCCATTTTTTCCTCCGATATTTCCTGTAAGCCTTCATATATCTCCGTGCAAAAGCGAAGGTCTCTTCCTCACCCTTCTCCGCAAGCATCCGAAGGAGCATCTCAAGCCTTTTTGCCGTATAGGGATGCAGCATATCCTTGCTGCGCCCTTTGTAAAAATAATTCAGCGCGGACGAATCCGTATACTCGGCCCCCTGATAGATCTTGCTGGCCGCCACACGGTCGCAGAACATTTCCACGATATAATGATCCGGCATCTTCATCCCAACCATGCCGGGTCTGCTTCGGTCCGCGGAGTAATCGATCCAGTACTCCAGATGATGCTTGTTGCGGCCCTTGTGATGCAGCCAGGACGTGGTAACGCCCTTCGCCTCACGCTCCGCATCATTGGGACTTCTTGTACCCTGATAATACCTTACCCCCATCAGGAACTCCTGCGGACTGTATTTGGACAGGTCATGAAGAATTCCCTGCCGGTATAATCCGCAGCGAAAACAGTTTTTCCCGACCTCCAGTTTGTGCCGGTTGATGGTGGACATGTGGTGATATGCATTTGTAAAAATCGTCTTCAGTCCCGGTCCTGATAAGTCAGGCGTTTTATCCGGTATATCTTTATGATTATCTGACATGATATTCTCGCTCCAATTCAAAAAGCCAATCCAAAGCCTTATCACATTATAGCAGATACCCCCTTAAAACTCAATCACAAAATTCGAACAAATGTGCGATATTATGTGAACCATTCTTAAATGGGTATCCATCGCGGGTGACCGGCCCAGGCGTATGCAAAAGTAAATTCCGCATTCAGGTTTTAGTGATTAATTGAGGCTCAAATCCTGTGGTATGAAATAACCTGCTATGGTATAATGGAAGCAGTTACATGAGATAGTGTCAGATTAGTTATGAAAGCGGGCACTATACTGACATAGAAGGAGGATCTGACTATGCAAGAGACCAGACCATTTGTACCATGGGATCTGATGAACCAGTTCATGATCGACGCTTTCAAGGGCTATGGGGTACCCGAGGACGATGCCCGGATTTCGGCAGACGTCCTGTTGGAGTCGGACCGCCGGGGCATCGAAAGCCATGGCTGCAACCGCTTCAAACCCATTTATATCGATCGCATCAAAAAAGGGACACTCCTTCCCGTCACTGAGACAGAGATCATAAAAGAAACACCCACTACCATCGTCATGGATGCCCATGACGGCATGGGCATGGTGGCCAGCTACCGCATGATGGAACGGCTGATAGAGAAGGCAAAACAGTACGGTATGGCAGGCGGAGCGATCCGAAACTCCACGCATTACGGGATCGCCGGTTACTGGACCTCCATGGCAAGCAAGGAAGGTATGATCGGACTGACCGGCACCAACGCCCGTCCCTCCATCGCCCCCACCTTCGGTGTGGAAAATATGCTGGGCACAAACCCGCTGACCTTCTCGCTTCCCACCGATGAGGAGTTCCCCTTCTGTCTGGATTGCGCGACCTCCATCGTACAGCGCGGGCGGATCGAGTATTATGCCCGGGAGGGCAAACCGACGCCCGCCGGAACCGTGGTCTCCGAAAATGGGGAAGCACTGACCGACAGCGCCCGGATCTTAAAGGATCTGGTGGCCGGAACAGCCGCTCTCACCCCCCTCGGCGGCATCGGAGAGGAACTGGGCGGCTACAAGGGATACGGCTATGCAACGGTGGTGGAGATATTGTCCGCAGCACTTTCCGGCGGTGAATTTATGAAAGCACTGTCCGGAGTCAGCCCCGAAGGCAGGCCGCAGATGTATCATCTGGGACATTTCTTCTTTGTGGTGGATCCGGAAGCTTTCATGGGGCGTGAAGCGTTCAAAAAGATCGCGGGGGATATCTGCCGTGCGCTCAGAGCATCAAAGAAAGCCCCGGGGCAGAGCCGGATCTACACCGCCGGAGAAAAGGAATACGAGGTATGGCAGTTCCGGAAGGATAAGGGAGTTCCCGTGGGCGAGAGCGTACAGAAAGACCTTACAGCCATCCGCGATGAACTGGGGCTGGACTACCGCTTCCCCTTTGAAAGCTGATATGTGCGATCGGAACCACGATGTAAGTTTATAACCAGATCTATGAAGGGAGTACCATGAACGAGAACATCACAAAACGAAATGAACTCTTAGCCACAAAAGTGATCCGTGGCCTGGAATCCAGAAACATGTCCGGTTACTACGCCGCGACAAAAGAAGAGGCACTGGCGAAAGCACTGGAGCTGATCCCCGAGGGAGCCAGCATAGCTATGGGCGGCGCCATGAGCGCACATGAGATCGGCCTGGTGGAAGCCCTGAAAACCGGCAATTACAACTTCATCGACCGGGATGCCATGGAGGATAAACGCGCAGCCATGCTGGCAGCTTATGATGCGGATTTCTTCCTGTCCAGCACAAATGCCATGACAGAGGACGGCGAGCTGGTCAATATCGACGGCAATTCCAACCGGGTTTCCGCCATCGCTCAGGGTCCGAAGAAAGTCCTGTTCATCGTCGGCATGAACAAGGTCTGCAGTGATCTGGACGGCGCCATGAAGCGCGCACGAAATGTCGCTGCCCCCATTAACGCTCAGCGTTTCGGACTCTCCACGCCCTGCTCCAGGACAGGTGCCTGCATGGACTGCAAGTCGCCGGACACCATCTGCTGCCAGTTCCTGATCACACGTTTTTCCAGACATAAGGACCGGATCCATGTGATCCTGGTGAATGACAGCCTGGGGTTCTAAGCCGAAGAACTATTATCCGATCATAACAAAAATAGCCGTAAGTCCTTATATTACAAGGATTTACGGCTATTTCCGTTATGAGCTCCCGACGGGACTCGAACCCGTGATCTATTGATTACGAATCAATCGCTCTACCGACTGAGCCACGGAAGCA
>CAMPAX010000053.1 GCA_946633495.1 uncultured Lachnospiraceae bacterium
TTGAATCGGAGGAAGGGCCTGCGCTGGGAGGAGCACTTCTTGCGGCTGTGGGCTGCGGTGTGTTTAAGGATACGAAGGAAGCGGCTGCCGCGGTTGTGAAAGTAACGGGTAAGGAATCCCCGGATCCGGCTCTGGTGGCTCTTTATGAGGAACGGTATCAGACCTTCCGGAAGCTTTATCCCGCACTGAAGGAAGTTTATCGGGAGCTGTAAAGGTTCTTTTGCCAGAGCAAATGACAGGTGACCGGGTACGCTCTCTGCGGAACGGTGAAAGTTCAGATGAAGAAATGGTAAACGCAAAGAATATATTTAAGAAATCAGGAGGAAAAGAAACATGTCAGAGATTTTCAAAGGAATCCCGGTGATCCCCTATGAGGGACCGGAAAGCAGGACCGCATTTGCATTTAAGTATTATGATGCAGACCGTGTGATCATGGGGAAAAAGATGTCCGAACACCTTCCCTTCGCCATGGCCTGGTGGCACAATATGTGTGCAACAGGTGTGGACATGTTCGGTGTCGGAACTGCGGATAAGCGTTTCGGTGCGGCTGAATACGGTACCATGGAGCATGCGAAGGCAAAGGTAGATGCTGCCATTGAATTCATGCAGAAGCTGGGAATCAGGTATTACTGTTTCCATGATGTGGATCTGGTTCCGGAGGATGCGGATATCAACGTTACCAACGCACGTTTGGATGAGATCTCCGATTATATTCTGGAGAAGACAAAGGGAACCGATATCAAGTGCCTCTGGGGTACCGCGAATATGTTCGGAAATCCCCGTTTCATGAACGGTGCCGGAAGCACCAATGATGTGGATGTATACTGCTTTGCGGCTGCTCAGATCAAGAAGGCGCTCGAACTGACCGTAAAGCTTGGAGGACGCGGCTATGTCTTCTGGGGCGGCAGAGAAGGGTATGAGACCCTGCTGAATACCAAAATGAAATTCGAGCAGGAGAATATCGCAACCCTGATGCGGATGGCAAGAGACTATGGCCGAAGCATCGGATTTAACGGCACCTTCCTTATCGAGCCGAAGCCGAAGGAGCCCATGAAACATCAGTATGATTTTGATGCGGCAACCGCCATCGGATTCCTGAAGGAGTTCGGTCTGGATAAGGACTTCAAGATGAATATCGAAGCGAACCATGCAACGCTTGCAGGACATACCTTCCAGCATGAACTGCGTGTCAGCCGTGAGAACGGAATGCTGGGCTCCATCGACGCAAATCAGGGCGATGTGATGCTGGGCTGGGATACGGACTGCTTCCCCAGCAACGTATATGATACCACGTTGGCAATGTATGAGGTTCTGAAAAACGGCGGTCTGGACGGCGGCTTCAACTTCGATTCCAAGAATCGCAGACCCAGCTATACATATCAGGATATGTTCCATGCATTCATCCTGGGTATGGATTCCTTCGCATATGGTCTGATCAAGGCCGCAGAACTGATCGAGGATGGCCGCATCGAGGCCTTTATCGACGGAAAATACGCAAGCTTTGAGACGGAACTGGGTAAGAAGATCCGCGCCGGCGAAGCGACTCTGGAGGAGCTGGCTGATCGGGCTGCAAAGATGAAGAGCGTGGCCATTCCCATGTCGGGAAGCCAGGAGTTCCTGGAGGGCATTCTGAACAATGTACTGCTGAAATAAAGAAGATAGAATATAAGCTTTCAAAGACCGCTGACCCAAAAACCGGCTCGGCGGTCTTTGTTGATCTTATGATACTTTGATCCTGAGCTTATTCCGGACGAATGCATATTCGATTATTCGAAAAATGTTCGAATATTCTATTGACATCCGAACGAATGTTTGTTATATTATCATCACAGGCAATCGAACAAATGTTTAGCGAGGTGATAATATGTACGAAGCGAACATCCGGTATCGTCATACAGATACATTTAATTCAAATAACTACCTTAGAAACCATGACACAGTTCATACCGCCGGCAAAACACGCAGAATAAGCCCGTTTCAGAGAGACTTGTATCGGTTTCTTCGAAATAAAACGGCGCTCACGGTAGTAGGGGTGCTGCTGATCCTTCTTGGAGTAGCGATTCTTCTGTTCGGACAGAATTCGAACACTTCGGATGCGGAGGCTTCCACGATCAAAGTGAAGCAGTATACCAGCATTGAGGTTCATCATGGCGATACTCTCTGGTCACTGGCCGGAGAGTATGGTGAACCGTACAAGGATCGCAGTGTGTTTATTGATGAAGTGAAGGAGCTGAACAAACTCCACGGAGATTTCATTTCCGAAGGCGGGTATCTCTATATTCCGATCTATAAATAAGATTCGGTTTTTTCGTTTTCCACTTTGTAAGAAAAGGCCAACACCTTTCTTTTTCTCATTCGAAACTCTGGCTGCTTCCCGGGCAGTCAGGGTTTCTTTTTTACTTTGTTTTCCCGGGGGCTTGTGCTATAATGCAATGTGGTTTTTTATGGTTTTAATTAAAAAGAATAAAACGGGTAACAATTATGGATCAGAGAATCATCAGTAATATACCGGAGGATTATCATGTGTCGGAACCGATTCCGGTGACGGAACCGGAGCGGCAGGATTTTTTTATCCGGTTATGCAGGAATTACATTGAAAGAAATCAGGCGGAGGGACGTAGATTATCTTATGCCGTAGTGACCTTCGGCTGTCAGATGAATGCCCATGACTCGGACCGCATGCGGGGACTTCTGGAAAGGATCGGATATGAAGAAGCACCGGAAAAAGAGGCAGACCTGGTGATCTTCAATACCTGTACGGTTCGTGAGAATGCAAATACAAAGCTGTATGGACACCTTGGGCAGCTGAAGCCAAGAAAAAAAGAAAACCGAAACTTTATGATCGGGCTCTGCGGATGTATGATGCAGCAGCCGGAGGTGGTGGAAAAGATCAAGTCCAGCTATTCCTTCGTTGATTTTGTCTTCGGGACATATAACCTGCACCGGCTCCCGGAGCTTCTGTATCTCAGATTACAGGAGAACCGCCGCATAATCGAAGTGCTCCCGGAACCGAAGGAGCATGTGGAGATCAAGGGGGCGAAGAGAAAATATCCCTTTAAGTCCGGTGTAAACATTATGTACGGCTGCAATAATTTCTGCACCTACTGCATCGTTCCCTATGTTCGCGGACGGGAGCGGAGCCGGACACCGGAGGATATTCTGTCCGATGTAAAGGCGCTTGTGGAGGACGGGGTGACTGAAGTGATGCTCCTTGGTCAGAATGTGAATTCCTACGGGACGAATTTCATGGAGGAAAGTCAGATCATAAAAAACGAGCCGGAGTACGGATTCCCGGAACTTCTGGATGCTGTCTGTCAGATCCCCGGATTAAGAAGAGTCCGGTTTATGACTCCGCATCCGAAGGACTTGTCGGATCGCCTGATCCGGGTGATCCAGAAGAATCCGAAGGTCTGCCGGCATCTGCACCTTCCGGTACAATCCGGTTCCACCGAGGTCTTACGGAAGATGAACCGAAGATATACGAAGGAGCAGTATCTTGCCCTTGTGGAGAGGATCCGTGAGGCGCTTCCGGATATTTCTCTTACCACTGATATCATGATCGGTTTTCCGGGAGAGACGGAGGAGGATTTTCAGGATACCCTGGATGTGGTCAGGAGAGCAAAGTACGATCAGGCGTTCACGTTTATCTACAGCAAAAGAACAGGAACTCCCGCTGCGGAAATGGAGCAGGTACCCGAGGAGGTTGTAAAGGACCGGTTTGACCGGCTTCTGGCCGTGGTGAGCGAGTCGGCACATAAACGATGCGCGCGTTTCGCCGGACAGACCGTGACGGTACTTGTGGAGGATCGGAATGAACAGGATCCGGATCAGCTCACAGGCCGGCTGGAAACCAACATGGTGGTACATTTCCGGGGAGATGATTCTCTGATCGGACAGTATGTTCAGGTGAAGCTGACGGAGGTTCACGGTTTCTATTACTCCGGTGAACTGGCGGACTCCTGAATCGAAGCCGCTGGGGATAACCAGCTGGGGGCAAAATACCTTTTGACCCTATCATCATCATAATTTTTGGAAAGATTACGAAAGAGAGAAACAACGTGGATATCGACAGAACGAAACTATCTCCCATGATGAAACATTATCTTAAAACGAAGGAAGAGGTGGGTGACGCCATTCTGTTCTATCGTCTGGGAGATTTTTATGAAATGTTTTTTGATGACGCGCTGCTGGTAACGCGGGAACTGGAGATCGCTCTTACCGGAAAGGACTGCGGGCTGGAGGAACGGGCGCCTATGTGCGGCATTCCGTATCATGCGGCAGAGTCTTATCTTACCCGACTGATCGATAAGGGCTACCGGGTGGCGATCTGTGAGCAGGTGGAGGATCCGAAGCTGGCAAAAGGGCTGGTGGAACGGAAGGTGATCCGCATCGTGACGCCAGGCACCAACATGGCCGAGCAGTCCCTGGAGGAAGGTAAGAATCATTATATGATGTGCCTTTCGGAGAATCGCGGACTGTATGGTATCGCGGTGACGGATATTACCACGGGCGCCTTCCTCTGCACCCGTGTGGATCAGTGGAACAAGGTGTGTGACGAGATCATCAAATACGAACCCTGCGAACTGATCCTGCCACAGGCACTTTATCCGCCCAGGGATGCGGATGAAACCGTGCTGCATCCGGACAGTGTCTCCGTAGAGGGGCTGCAGATCATGGATGACATCGCCATGCGTCTGCATATTGCGGAAACCAAAGCACCGAATCATTATTATGAATATGAATCCGCAAAACAGTGTCTCTTACGTCAGTTTTCCGTGATGTCCGTGGAGGGACTGGGGCTGCATGATTATCCGGAGACCGTGATCGCGGCGGGCGCTCTGCTGCATTATATTTCCGATACTCAGATGACGGAGACAGGACAGATCAATCACCTGCAGCTTTATTTTACGGATCAGTACATGGTCCTGGATTCTTCTACCCGGAGAAATCTTGAGCTTTGCGAGACGATGCGGGAAAAACAGAAGCGTGGGTCACTGCTTTGGGTACTGGATCAGACGAAGACCGCCATGGGAGCAAGAAAGCTCCGTACCTGGGTGGAACAGCCGCTGCTGCAGAAGCAGGCCATAGAGGATCGTCTGGATGCCGTAGAAATCATGTCGGATCAGGTGATGATCCGGGATGAGATGCGAGATTATCTGAATGCCATCTATGATCTGGAACGTCTTATGACAAGGATCTCTCTTCGTACCGCGAATCCGAAGGACCTCCTGGCTTTCAAACAGTCGGTGCAGTATCTGCCCTACATTCGAAACAATATCAGGGAGATTCTGGAAAATCATCAGGGCAAAGGACCGGAAAACCACGGAACGGCTGCCATCCTGCAGCAGCTTCTGGACGGATTTGATGATCTTTCGGATCTGTTCGATCTTCTGGACCGTTCGATCGATGAGGATGCACCCATCACGGTAAAGGAAGGCGGGATCTTCCGACCCGGTTTCTCTGCCGAGATCGATGATTTTAAGGATAAAAAGGCGAATTCCAAACAGCTTCTGGCAGAGATGGAAGAGAAGGAGAGAAATGCAACCGGTATCAGGAATCTCAGGATACGGTATCACAAGGCCTTCGGTTATTTTCTGGAAGTGACAAATTCCTTTAAAGATCAGGTTCCGGATTACTTTATCCGGAAACAGACACTTACAAATGCGGAGCGTTTCACCACAAAGGAGCTGAGTGAGCTGTCAGATGTGATCCTGAATGCGGAAGACCGGCTTTATGCGCTGGAATACGATCTTTACGTTCAGCTTCGGGATCAGCTGGCCCAAAGTGTGAAACGTGTACAGCATATGGCAGAGGTAGTTGCGGAACTGGATGCACTGGCCTCCCTGTCCGTGACCGCAGTGAAATACCATTATGTCCGCCCTGTCATTAATACGGAAGACCGGATCCAGATCGTTAACGGCCGGCATCCGGTCGTAGAACGGATGCTTCCGAACGATTCCTTTGTACCGAATGATACGATGCTGGATCTTTCGGATAATCGGATCGCCATCATCACCGGACCCAACATGGCCGGAAAATCCACCTATATGCGTCAGGTGGCGCTGATCACGCTGATGGCCCAGATCGGAAGCTATGTACCGGCATCCATGGCGGATATCTGTATCTCGGACCGGATCTTTACACGTGTCGGAGCCAGTGACGATCTTGCACAGGGACAATCCACATTTATGGTGGAAATGAGCGAGGTGGCATCGATCCTTCGAAATGCAACCAGAAGATCTCTGATCATTTTGGATGAGATCGGACGGGGAACTTCGACCTTCGACGGCCTGTCCATTGCCTGGGCCGTGGTGGAGCATATCGCCGATCCGAAGATCCTGGGGGCAAAGACGCTTTTTGCCACACATTATCATGAACTTACGGAGCTGGAAGGAAAGCTGTCCGGTGTACAGAACTTCTGTATCGCCATCAAACAGACTGCGGACGGGATCGCCTTTCTTCGGAAGATCATTCCCGGCGGCGCAGACCGTTCCTACGGAATCGAAGTAGCGCAGCTGGCAGGGGTTCCGGTATCCGTGACCAATCGCGCACGGGTGATCGCAGAGCTTCTGGCAGAAGAAGATCTTACCGGGAATCTGAAATATCTGACGGTACGGGGAGAACGTGTCGGGGAACAGAATAATGACAAGCCTTCGGAAGCCGCCGCAGACCTGACAGAGAAAGAAAAGGAAGTGTCTAACGGAAAAGCTCTCTCCCAAGGTTCTTTTGGCGGATCTTCGGCCGGCGGAATCGGTACGGGGAAGACAGGGGAACGAGCCGGAACAAAAGGGATCAGTAAGAAAGAACGGGAAGTCCTTGACGAGTTAAGGAATCTGGATCCCAACGCCATGACTCCAATCGCAGCGCTGCTCATGCTTCTTCAGCTGAAGGAAAAGCTGTAAAAACAAAATGCAGCAGAAAGAAGAAAGACCATGATCCATGTATTAGATCAGAAAACCATAGATAAGATCGCAGCCGGAGAAGTGATCGAACGTCCGGCCTCCGTGGTGAAGGAGCTGGTGGAGAATGCCATAGATGCCAAAGCCACCAGGGTGACCGTGGAAGTAAAGGACGGCGGTACCACACTGATCCGCGTTACGGATAACGGAGACGGGATCCCGGCGGAAGAGATCCGGAAAGCCTTTATGCGGCATGCTACTTCCAAACTGGAAACGGCAGAGGATCTGGTGGGGATCGAGACCCTTGGATTCCGAGGGGAGGCGCTGTCCACCATTTCCGCAGTTACCCAGACGGAAATGATCACAAAAACGCCGGAGGCTCTGACTGGAATCCGTTATGTGATCCACGGCGGAGCGGAGGTGGAGTGTAAGGAGATCGGGGCACCGGACGGAACCACCATCCTGTGCCGCAACATTTTCTACAACACACCGGCCAGGCTGAAATTTTTGAAAACCAATATGACCGAGGGGTCTTATATTAATGATCTGGTGTCTCATATCGCCCTGTCCCATCCGGAGGTCTCCATCACGCTGATCAGCAACGGGAAAACCATCGTCGATACCAGCGGCAACGGGAATCTGAAAGATACGGTCTATACACTGTACGGACGGGATATCACATCCGCGCTTCTGCCGGTGGAATATGAGTCCGAGGGGATCCGGATCACCGGCTTCATCGGAAAGCCATTTCTGGCCAGAGGAAACCGAAGCTTTGAGAATTATTTTGTAAACGGCCGGTTTATACAGTCCCCTATCGTAAGCCGCGCCATAGAAGAGGCATATAAAACCTATATCATGCAGCATCGTTTTCCTTTTACGGTTCTCTTCCTGGAGCTTCCGAAGGAAGATTGTGATGTGAATGTACATCCTGCGAAAAGAGAATTTAAGTATCAGAAGGAAAAGGCTCTTTTTTCTGCAGTGTTCCATGCGGTACAGAGTGCCCTGGCAGATAAAACGCTGATCCCGGATCTTGCCATGGATTACGGCACAAGAGATAAGAATTATCGCGGGAATCCGGATCTTCTAAGAGAAACCTCCTCATACGGAAATGCTCAAAGAATGACGCAGCGGTACGAAGCGGCAGAAAGTGGAAATGTACGACCGGTCCCGGCCAAAGATACCGGATCGTTTGGAGGAGCAGGATCCCAGGCGGCTACAGGACTGAGACCGGAAACGGTTGAAACCACGAAGCGGGAGGCATACGAAAGAACGATATCGGAAACGACCGAGGGAACGAAACGGGAGTCATCCGAAAGCGCGATACCAAAGGCATCCGAACGAACGATACTCAAAACGCCTGAAAATAGAAAGCGGGAGGTCTTAGAACAAACTCCGCAAGAGACAGCCGGCGGAATAAATCAGGTACACTATGATAAAACAAAACAGGAACCAAAGGCGCGAAACCCCTTCGGGAAAGGCAGTGATTCCTACAGTATCCTGGAAGCTCTTATGCCGATGGAGTTCAGGGAGAAGCTGAAAGAAAAAGAAGCTGAGGCTGCTGAGGACGAAGAAAAGGAAGCAGCGGCAAAACGGCAGTTCGAGCAGGAAAGACAGGAAAGGTATGAGCAGGCGTCTCTTACGGATTCCATGTACCTTTCTCAGCAGGCGGCCCCGGATATCAAGGTGATCGGACAGGTCTTCAACACCTACTGGATCACGCAGTACGGAGACAATCTCTACTACATGGATCAGCACGCGGCGCATGAAAAAGTGAATTACGAGCGCTTCCTGGCAGAATTTAAACAGAAAGAGATCCACAGTCAGCAGATTTATCCGCCGAAGATCATTTCTCTATCAGGAGCTGATAAGGCAGCGGTTCTGGAGGCGGCGGAGCTTTTTGAGAAGGCGGGATTTGACATATCGGATTTTGGCGGTAATGAGGTGAAGCTGTCAGCGCTTCCCGCTAATCTGCTGGGGCTTTCCGGGGAAGAAGTGTTCCTGGAATTTGCTTCCTATCTTTCCTCGGGGATCACCGGAGTTACGGAAGATATTTTTGTTCATAAGCTGGCTACTATGGGATGTAAAAGCGCTATCAAAGGGAATCAGAGGCTCACGGTTCCGGAGGTGGAACATCTGCTAAAGGAACTTTTATCCCTCGACAATCCCTATACCTGTCCTCACGGCAGGCCTACCATAATCCGTATCTCCAAAGAAGAGATGGATAAAAGGTTTCGAAGGATCGTGGAATAGCAACGTAAAAGCAGGGTGATAACATGACTTGGACATCAAAAACAAAAGAAAAAATACCGCTCATCATCCTGACCGGACCGACGGCAGTCGGGAAGACCGGCCTCTCCATCGCTTTGGCAAAAAGACTGAACGGAGAGATCATTTCTGCGGATTCCATGCAGGTATATCGGGGGATGGATATCGGAACCGCCAAGATCCGTCCTTTTGAAATGCAGGCCGTTCCACATCATCTGATCAACATTCTGGATCCGACGGAGGCTTTTGATGTGGTACAGTTTCATAAGCGGGCCAAAGAGGCGGTCTACTGTATCCATGGACGGGGGCACCTTCCCATAGTGGTTGGTGGTACCGGGTTCTATATCCAGGCGCTGCTATACGATATCGACTTCAAGGACGAGCCGGAAGAAGAGGAAAGCCAGGAAGAGCAGTCCGTCAGAACCCGTCTGGAACTGCAGGCTTCAACCGAGGAAGGGTATCTGGCTTTGGTAGAGGAACTCAGCATGGCTGATCCCAGGACGTTGGAGATCGTGCATCCCAATAATCGAAAACGTGTGATCCGGGCGCTGGAATTCTATATAAAGCACGGGGTGCCGATCTCGGAGCATAACCTGGAGGAACGTAAGAAGGAATCCGCTTATTGCAGCAGGTACTTTGTTCTGACGGATGACAGAGCAAGATTATATTCAAGGATCGAGCAGAGGATCGACCAGATGCTTGCCGAAGGACTTGTGGATGAGGTGAAGCACCTTATGTCCGAAGGGCTTTCCCGGGAGCATATATCCATGCAGGGCATCGGATATAAAGAAATAATGGATTATTTAGAAGGTGTTCTGGATTATGACACCGCAGTGGATACCCTGAAGAAGAACACAAGGCATTTCGCAAAGAGACAGCTTACCTGGTTCCGCAGAGAACGGGATGTGATCTGGCTGGATCGGACGGTGCTTCCTGATGACGAGGCCGTTCTGGAGGAAATCCTTCGGCATCTGGACTTCTGAGCAAAGCGAGTATCCCGGCTAAGCGAAGGATCGATCATACTGTGAAAAAACTGATGATGGAGATTATCTATGGATGAGTTGAAAAAATACTATCTGGATCTTGGGATCCATGAAAAAGTATATGACTTTGCGGCGGAGGTAGAGAAGAGGTTATCTTCTCGTTTCGAAGCCATCGACAAAGTTGCGGAGCAGAATCAGGTGAAGGTACTTCGTGCCATGCAGAAAGCGAGACTTGAGGAGGCGCATCTTTACGGAACCACCGGATACGGATACAATGACAGCGGCCGAACGGCATTGGAAGAGATCTATGCCGAGGTCTTTCATACGGAAGATGCTCTGGTACGTCAGCAGATCACCTGCGGGACGCATGCTCTGGGGATTGCACTGTCCGGCAATCTTCGTCCCGGAGATGAGATCCTCTCTGTGGCAGGAAAGGTTTATGATACCCTGCAGGGTGTCATAGGGATCCGCCCGGAGCCCGGAGCTTTGTCTGAATTCGGTATCACCTATGATGAGGTGAGCCTTCTTTCGGATGGCGGCTGGGATTATGAAGGGATCAAAAGGAAGCTTTCCGACCGCACAAAGATCGTTCATATTCAACGGTCCAAAGGGTATGATACCCGACCGTCGCTCTCGGTGGAACAGATCGGGGAAGTGATCTCCTTTGTAAAACAGCTGAAACCGGAAGTGATCTGTATGGTGGATAACTGCTACGGGGAATTTGTGGAAACCATCGAGCCGTCGGATGTCGGAGCGGATATGGTAGTAGGGTCTCTGATCAAAAATCCCGGCGGCGGTCTTGCTCCCATCGGAGGATATATCTGCGGTACCAAAAAATGCGTTACGATGGCAGCGGCACGTCTGACCACCCCCGGACTGGAAAAGGAGGTGGGGGCTTCTCTCGGTGTTACCCGCCAGTTTGCGCAGGGTCTTTTTCTTGCGCCGACCGTTACGGCTGCAGCCCTGAAGGGAGCTATCTTCGCGGCAAATATTTATGAAAAGCTTGGATTTAAAGCCATCCCCAACGCTACGGAGGAACGGTTCGATATCATCGAAGCCGTGGAGTTCGGAAAACCGGAGCTGATTCAGGCATTTTGTGAGGGGATCCAGTCCGCGGCACCGGTGGACAGCTTTGTGAAGCCGATCCCCTGGGCGATGCCGGGATATGACTCTGAAGTGATCATGGCCGCCGGAGCATTTATCTCCGGAGCTTCCATCGAGCTTTCAGCCGATGCCCCGATGAAAGAACCTTACGCGGTCTATTTCCAGGGAGGACTTACTTACCCCCATGCAAAATTCGGGATAATATCCTCTCTGCAGAAGATCGTAGATCAGAATCCTGAGATCGAAATCCGGATATCGAAATTCCTTTGACCGAGAATCTATAACGTGGTAGAATGTTCGGATAGGATCGATAGAAGCTCCCGAAGAGGCAGAAAGGGGTTTCTATGACCAATCTTCGAATCTCTGACATGGCAGAGCAAAGTAAACCATGTGAAAAGGCGCTGCAGTATGGGATTCAGTCCCTCGGTGACGCCGAGCTTATCGCAGTCATCCTGCGGAGCGGTACCCGTGAGGCAAATGTGATCCGGCTTGCCGAGCAGATCCTTGCAGCCCATCCGGTTCATAAGG
>CAMPAX010000054.1 GCA_946633495.1 uncultured Lachnospiraceae bacterium
CGGTCAGAGCAGGTCGGAGGACGTGGTTATGTGCCAGGGAGATTTTACGCTGGTATATCGTGTTGTAAAGCAATTAAAGGATGCAGGGGTCTCTGTGGTGGCGCCGACATTTCAGCGGGTCACAAAACCGACTCTGCGGCCCGACGGGACCACAGTCCCGGGATACAGCTTTGATTTTGTCAGGTTTCGAAGTTACTGATACACACGAAGGTGTCGGGCGTTCCGCGAAGGTGTCGGATGAATGATGAAGGTAGAAACTGATGTGATTCAGAGTGGTTTAGATACGAGGAGGAGAGTTATGAATCCATTTGAAATGATGCAGATGAAGAGTAAATTTGACCGGTTCGGTCAGCAGCACCCGCGAGTGGTGGCATTTATGCAGGAAAACCACCAGGAGCTTCGGGAGGGAGCAGTTGTGGAGCTTCGGATCACAACACCGGAAGGACGGAATGTGGTCACGAATATGCGGCTTACCGCAGACGATGAAGAACTGATCAACACACTGAAGGGGTTGTTTGGCTGATCATAGTCATGGAATTCCATGTTCTTCAGGGACCGATCATAGTCATGGAATGTCATGTTCTTCGGGGAGCGATCAATAGTCATGGAGTGCCATGTTCTTCGGGATACTATGTCAGATCGCAGCATCACGCAACAAAATGAATACGGCGGAATGTACAAAGATTCAGGGCGTGTATTGACACGTCCTGATTTTATGTTAAGACTTTAGGGAAGTAATCCACACGGCCCGATTCTATCCGGTGGATAAGCCGTGGATACCTGTTTTGCAATATCTTTATCATCCGGACGGAAAAACAACATTATGTTGTTTTTTTTATGCCCTGATTTCGGAAATATACCACGGGACAAGACAAAACAACAAAATGTTGAGCAGGAAAATCAACGAAAAGACGAACAACAAACTCTATATTTATAGAGATTTACAACGCAATGACATACGTGGTACATTTGAGGCACGAACAAGGGAGGTGACAGCGGTGAGGACATACAGAGTCGGAATCTGCAGTCGGGATCCGGCGTATGCTTCAAATCTGATGCTTGCGCTTAACCGTGTGTCTGAAGGAAAGGTAGAGGCTATGGTGTTCAGTTCGCCGAACCTGATCCTTACCTGTATGCCGGTTCAGGAACCGGATCTGATCGTTATGGATGGATTCATACGACCGGACCGTGAGTCGGTTCATATAGTGACAGACAGTTTTGCCAGGCCGGATCGGAGCATAACGGATTCGGAAACATATGAAACGGAATCACCGGATGATGACAGGAAGAAGGCTTCGGAATGGAAGAAGGAACTGGGGATCGAAGTTGTGGTTCTTACTGAAACTCCTTCTGTGTTCGGGATCTATAAATATCAATCCGTACGGGGAATCTGTAAGGAGCTGTTGGAGAGACTGCATAAGCAAAGTGCCGCCGGTTCACAGCGTTCCGGCTGTATCGCTGTTTTCTCGCCGCTGGGTCGATGTGGCAAAACAACGCTGGCAAGAGCACTTGCCCGGGCAGAAGAGAGTCGAGGAGGTCTGTATATCGGGATGGAGGAATATGCAGATCGCACGGTTCATTCCGAGGTTCTGTATCAGATCCACCGACGGTCTCCGGATGTTTATGAAGCGGTTGTGCGTGAACTGACCTCTGAAGAAGGGGTATGTTGTCTACGTTTGTCGGATACGTATTCCGATCTTCTGGATGTTCAAAGATCGGATCTGGAATGGTTTCACGAACAGCTGCTTCAACCGGAGAGATATCGGACACTGATCTACGATGTGGGAGGAGCGAGTCTCTCATCTCCGGAGGTTCTGGAATGCTTTGACCATATTCTGATGCCGGTTCTTCCGGGAAATGTTGCGGTCGGGAAAGTAGAACGTTTTCGCAGTTCCCTCAGAGAGGCGGGGCTTGGAGGCCTGCTATGCAGGATTCATCAGGTGGAACTACCGGCGGATGCCATTGAGAGAATGGATGAGAGCGCGATTCTGGCCTGTATCAATGAGTGACAGGGACCGGGAGTATGAGGGTATTGGATCCATATTTTAAAGAGGACGACACAATGGGCTGAGCAGGAAACCGGAGGGACTTCATGGAAAAAGAAGAGGGGACAGGACTCCGCACATCATCGGATGTCAGTGAACAGCTGCGAGATATCCGGGTGCGTTTAAAAGAGAAGGTTCTGAACGAACTGAAACTGACGGAATGCATCGATGACTCAGTCGTGGAGGATGTGATCGATCGTATGATCCTGGAAGAATCCAGGAAGAGTTACATCCCTCTTTCCGAGAAGCTGAAAATGCGCAGGAACATCTATTACAGCATTCGCGGTCTGGATGTATTGTCGGAATTACTGAGGGATCCGGAGATCACAGAGATCATGATAAATGGGACCTCGCCCATTTTCATAGAAAAGAAGGGACGGCTCTCGGAGACAGGACTTCGCTTTGAAAATGAAGAGCGGCTGCTGGGTGTCATCAATCAGATGATCTCCGGTGTGAATCGGGTGGTGAACGAGACGAGTCCCATCGTAGATGCGGTTCTTCCCGGAGGGGAGAGGATCAATGTGGTCCTCGGAACGATCTCCAGGAACGGACATGCCGTAACGATCCGGAAATTTCCGGAGCATTCCTATAGTATGGAGGATCTGATCCGGATGGGGAGCCTGGACGAGGTGGCGGCGGATTTCCTGAAGCTTTTGGTACGTGCGAAATACAACATTTTCGTGTCGGGTGGAACCGGGGCCGGAAAAACCACGTTCCTAAACGCTCTGGCAGAAGCTATCCCGTCGGATGAGAGAGTGATCACCATCGAGGATGTGGCGGAGCTTTCCCTTCGGGGACCGGGGAATCTGGTCCGCCTGGAAGCCAGAAACGCAAATCTTGAAGGGAAGAACGGGATTCGGATCTCGGAACTGGTAAAAACAAGCCTTCGAATGCGTCCGGACAGGATCATTGTCGGTGAGGTCAGAGACGCGGCAGCGGCAGACATGCTGACGGCTATGCTTACCGGGCACGAGGGGAGTCTCTCCACGGGGCATGCCAACTCTGTCAGTGATATGCTTCTTCGATTGGAGACCATGGTCCTTTCGGCGGAGGATCTTCCGCTTCGGGCTATCCGGCGGAAGATTGCTTCCGCCATCGATATCGTGATCCATCTTGGGAGACTCAGGGATAAAAGCAGAAAAGTGTTGGAGATCGCGGAAGTAACGGGATATGAAGGGGAGGAGATCATGCTGAATCCGATATTTCAATTTGAAGATGCCGGGGAATGTTCCGGTGCGGTACATGGACAACTGGTTCAGGTGAACCGGCTGGTGAGGATCGATAAACTGCAGATGGCCGGCTGCATGGGGGAGTATGTGAAGCTGGCAGGAGGACGCACTGCCGAGAATCCCGGGAAGTGACGTATACCGAAGCGGGACGAATCGCAGGAACGTGATGATGTGATGTTTGTCGTAACGGGACGAATCGAAGGAACAGGATGAAATGACATATACCGAAGCGGACGAATCGCAAAGACATGATGAAATGATGTATACCGCAGCGGAAAAACAAAAATCAAAAGACGCAGGAGAGAACGCATGGGAAAGAAGACCACATCTTCATATCGAAAAAGGAATAAAGGGGATCTAAGGTCCCATCTCTTCAGCATTTTGGCCTGCGCTATCGGCACGATCCTGATCGCATGGCTTTATTATGACCGGCTCCTCGGACTTCTTCCGGGCGCGGCAGTGGGCGTTTATATAGGGTTTGTGGCAAAAAGAATGATGGGAGACCGGAGACAACGGATGCGGCGCGAGCAGTTTCGCCGATTGCTGCTTTCTCTTGAAACCGCCCTGGAGGCGGGATATTCCCTGGAAAATGCATTTTCCGTGGCAGAGGGGGATCTTGCGCTGATCTATCACAAAGGAGAAGAGATATCCCTTTTGATCGGGGATATGAAAAGGAAACTTTCTTTGGGAATACCGGTATGGGAGGTGTTCTCGGAATATGCGGCCCTGGTACGGATTGAGGAGGCAGAGGAATTCTCAGAGATCCTTCGGATACAGCAGCGGACCGGAGGTGACCTCATCCGTACCGTAAGACAGGCTGCCGCGCGGCTTCAGGAATCTTTGGAACTCCGGCAGGAAATTGAAAGCGTCGTGTATGAAAAAAAGCTGGAACAGAGGATCATGACAGTGATGCCTTCGCTGATCCTTTTATACATGCGGCTGATGAATGGCTCATACATGCAGCCGTTGTATCAGGGAGTGGGTGGAATGCTGGTCATGACGCTTGCTCTTGCCGGAAATATCATAGCCGACAGGATCGCGGCCTCGATCCTTGAGAAGGCGATGCCGAACAGAGATACGGAAATGGAATCGAAGCCGGATATGGCTGGTTTCGGACATTGAAAATAATTTCAAAAAATCGTAATTCGACAGGAACAGGGATCATGAAGGGGATTTGAGATGATAATAGTGGCCATCCTGCTGGTGCTTTTACCGATCATCGCTGCCGGGGCGTATCTGGTAAAAAGGCATTACAGTTTACATAGAGGTGGATCATGGCGTGTGCCGCAGATTGCCGGACGTTTGCAAAAACTGGAGGTACTGTATGGACGATCGCTGGAAGATGCGACGAGGCAGTATTTGGAGCAACGGTTTCGACAATTTATGATAGGGCTGGGTCTGCTTTGGATCCTTGGGCTGGGAGTCCTCTTGCTTCCGTCCGGGGAGACAGAGAAGACCGAGATCCGAAGACCGGAAGCAGGAGAGGATGCGGACGGTGTCGCGGTACAACTGACCGACGGCGATATGACGACAGAGTTTCGTCTGCAGGTCGGGAACAGACACTTGACGGAAGAGGAATTCGGGGCTGCAAAGGAACAGGCCGTCGAGTGGCTGAAAAAGGAGATTCCGGGAAAAAATCAATCACTGGATCACGTTACGGAAGATCTGTCATTTCCGAAAAAGGACAGTTCGGGAGTTCTTGAGCTGACTTATGAAACGGATGAACCGGCAGTCATAGGACGTGGTGGTACCGTAAGAAGAAAGGAACTGGAAAATCCCTGTCAGGTGAAGATCACGGTTACCATGACAGACGGGGTCCACAAGGAGAAAACCGAATTCTTTGCGGATGTGATACCGGAAAGTTACACGGAAACAAAGGTGGAGCGGGTACAGAGGCTTCTCGGTGAAATGGAGGAATCCAGCCGGGATTCGGATGTATTTGAACTGCCGTCGCAGTTGGAGGGAATCACCATCCGAAGGACACAGTCAACTGACAGAAATATGATCTGCAAATTATATTTTGCGTTGATCCCGGTGGCAGGTATCCTTTTTCTGCTGCAAGGCAGTAAGGAAAAAGAAAAGCTGAAAGAGAGAGACAGGTTGTTGCAGGATGTATTTTACCGATTTGTAAAGCGGATACTGCTGCAGTTATCTGCCGGCGAATCCCTTCAGGGATCCCTGCAGGCGGCAGCAGCCGTGGAGGGAAAGTTCCTTGTTCCGGAGGTTCAGTATACCGTGAACCGGATCCGGACAGGGACACCGGAATCAACTGCTTATGCGGAGCTCGGGCGAAGCATCGGCCTTCGGTCCTATATTCGGCTTTTTTCCACCATCAGTACGGCAGCCCCGAGGGGAAGCAGTCAGCTGCTGAACCTGCTGGAGCAGGAGGTTAAGGAGGCGGAGGCAGAGGCGAAGGACACTGCCCGTAAGAAAGGGGAACAGGCAACCCAGAAGCTTTTGCTGCCTACCGTCCTGCTCTTAGCTGTAGTTATAGGCATCGTTCTTTTTCCGGCCATTGCCGGTATGTAAGAGAACGGGTTTGATCGCTGTTATGGCGTGACAGAGGCGCGTGACGTTTTTTCGTCTTTCGACGAAAAAACGCATGCAGCCCAAAAGACAGGGAGAGGTAAAGGAGAAAACGGTTATGTCGAACGAGCGAGAGATAAACAGGTCGGAAGTTGAAGAATATGGTGAATTGTCTCCTGTGGAACGAGAGACAAAACAGGGTTCTGTGATCAGTCGCTTTGTTGAAAATGATCGCGGGGTCGCCGTTGTGGAGGTGATCCTGATCCTCGTGGTTCTGATCGCGTTGGTGATCATTTTCAGGGATCAGATCGTATCTTTGGTGCATACGATCTGGAGGAGTATTAACGGGGACGCAAAGGAGCTGTTATAGCGGGCAGCGTCTGCGTCAGATAGAACTGGGTGATTCAGGAGGAGTATATGGGAAATCGGGGGTATGTCACGGTATTTCTTACACTGCTTATCAGTGTGATGCTGATCCTTGTTGTGGCAGTTTTGTCCTGGGTGGAGTTTTCTTCGGCCAGAGGAAGGACAGCTTCGGCAATGCGGAGTGCCATGTCCAATGTAAGAGCGGAGTACGACCGGTATCTGTTTGATAATTACCATGTGCTCTTTCTGGATCAAAATCCCGGCGGAGAAGGGATGGGAGCCCTGGAAGCAAAAGCGGAAAGTGTATTGCAGGAAAATCTGGGAGATGAGTTTACCGTACGCAGCTGCATTCTGACCGGTTTGACATGTGTGATGGATGATTACTGCGCGGAATTCAGAAGGCAGATCGGGGAAGCGGCGAAATATCTGGCTGCGGAGAAGGGGGTCAGTTACCTGATGGAGAAGGTGGAAGATGATACTCCGCTTACAGCCGAGGATATGAACGGCCTGAATATGGAAAAAGATAAAGGAGCCAGGAAACAAAAAGGCGATCAGGATCCGAGAAAATCCATCCGGGCCTGTGAACTTGTGGGAGTGGCATACTGGATCCTTCCGGAGGATGTCAGCTTTCGGGATTATAAGATCAACTATACGGAGCTTCCGTCACAGGGGAAAAAGGGACTTGCACTTAAGGAGGTTGATACCGGATTCCGGAATATGTCCCGTCTGAAACAGGGGATGACTGAAGCCGGAGGCTGGCTGAAGGGGATGGAAGCAGAAGCAGAGGGAATCCTTTATGCGGCGAACTGTTTTAACTGTCTTACCGACCGCGTGCAGGAGGATACGGTGCTGGACCTGGAGATGGAATACCTGATTTCCGGGAAAAAAACCGACGCTGAAAATTATAAGTCCGTGATCAATCAGATCCTTGTGATCCGTACCGGATGTAATTTTGCTTACATTTTGACGGATGCCGATAAGATGGCCAGATTATCGGGACTGGCAGCTTCACTTACGTGGTATTTTCCACCGGCGCAGCCGGTTGTGAAATATCTTCTTGCGGGAGCATGGTCCTATATCGAGGCAGTGGCAGATGCCTATCGCCTGGTACGCGGAAAGAAAGTGCCTTATGCAAAAACCAGACAGAACTGGCTTACGGATCTGAACGGCCTGGAACATCTGGCGGAGGTTACGGAGAACAGTTCGGATGATGACGATGAGAAGGGACTGGATTATGAGGATTATCTTCTGATCCTTCTGGCACCGCGCATGGGAGTTGCATATTACCGGATGCTGGATGTTATGCAGCTGAATGTAAATCAAAATGTAGAATCAGAAGCTGAAAAGTTTTATCTGAAGGATGCAATCTCGGCTTTTGGAATGCGGGCCGAGGTTGAATATGAGGGGAAGACGATCCAGGTTCTGGAGGAAAGCGGATATTAAGATCAGGAGAAGGGGCATGGCATTTTCAGGGTAGAACAATCTGGCGGATATCGGAGGGTACATTTCCATACGGCCGGTCATGTCGGGAGTGAAAGGTTTCCGACCGGCGGCAGATCTGTAAACCGTTTTAAATCATATATATTTCAAAGTCCTCTTCGGGAGCAGGGAAATGTACCGTCCGATATTCATCAGAAGAAAAGAAGACCAGAAAGGAAGACCAGAAAGGAAGATCAGAAAGGAAGATCAGAAAGGGAGCAGTGCTGTTTGGAAAGAGATCATGATTCGGAAGAACCCACGAAAATCATAACAAAAAGCATACCAAAAAACAGAGGGGCGGCAGTCGTGGAGGCTGCCATAGGAGTGCCGATATTCCTCTTCCTTCTTTTATTCCTCTTTTATGCGATCCAGGTCAGTTCGGTACGTCAGGTGGTGTATGAGGCGGGGATCGAGGCGGCGGAATACGCGGCCGAATATTATTATCTGGTAGAAGAGACTGCGCTTACCTCCGGAGATTCTGAGGGCCTGATCGACAGCGGGGCGCTGCTCCTGCTTGCAGAGCACCGTCTCAGTGAAGCGGTGGACGATCCGGAGCTGATTCAAAAATGTGTGAGCGGAGGCATGTCCGGGATCCACCTTTTGGGATCGGAACTGCCGGGGGAGGATGGGGATCTGATCCTCCATATCCGTTATGAGATCTGTATCAATACGCCGCTTCTGCCGACGGTAACCCGGGAAGTAGAGGAGACCATCCGGCAGAAACCCTACACCGGACGAAAAAACTCCGGTGGATCTGAAACTGATCCGGATCCGTACGTTTACGTGACAGATAACCGGGAGGTGTATCATCTCAGCCGTGGCTGTACGTATCTGACGCTGAAAATAAACGCGCTTACGAAGAAGGCTGCGGAGAAGAAAGGATACCGGCCTTGCTCCTTCTGTGGAAAGACGGCAGGGGATTTTGTTCTGATAGGGGAAGAAGGAGAGTGTTATCACGGATCGAGGGATTGCAGCGGTCTGAAGCGGACGGTTCACAGGGTAAGGCTGAGTGAAGTATCCGGGCTTCCGAAGTGTTCGAGGTGCGGGAAGTAAGATATGTAATCTGGATGGAGAATGCACGTATGAGAGATCAAAACAGTGGAATGGCTACGGTAGAAGCATCGGTTCTGATTCCGATCATTCTTTTTCTGGCAGCAGGGGCGATCCTCCTTTTTCTTACCCTCGGTAAGCGGGAAAAGCTCCGCGGCGATATGTATGTATCGCTGTATTCAATGACCATGGAAGAAGAGAAGGAAAAAACAGCCCGTGACCTTCTGAGGAACTGGTCGGAAATGGCGTCAAAGGGAAAAGAGGGCACGGAGGGAACCGTTTTTCTGAACGGAGACTGGCTGACCATTACGTCCTCTGTTCCTTTTCTGAAAGGAGGAGGCATCTTTTCGGGCGCCCGAAAAGCCTTTTCGGTGCGTGCGGGCCGAGAGAGGGATCTATGCAGCAGTCGGTTAAGGAGATGGCAGATCTATGGAAATATTACGGAAAACGAAGGGGATTAATACCTGTTATGAACTCCGTCCGGATCCGTCCGAAGCAGGGGATTCATATGCATTGGAAATGCTCTGCAACAATCGTTTTGCCACACTTCCGGAGCTCACGATGCAGTGGGTGGATGGCGAAAGACGGTTAATGTATAAAACTGATGGAATGACGGATCCGGTCCGGAAATGGGGGCCGACAGGCCCGGGGTGGAGAGACGTAATGAAACTTTTATTCTGCCTTTCGGACTGTATCCGGGAATTGCAGGATTTTCTGCTTCCGACGGAAGGCGTCCTGCTTTCTCTTGCGTATCTCTTCTGGGACGAACAAAGAAGGAGGATCCTTTTTCTGTATGCACCCGGCAGAAAAGCAGACTTTTCGGAAGAAATGAAGCATTTGATGGAAGAACTGATGCCGATCTTTAATCATGGAAATGAGAATGAGATCCTTCGGTTTTATGATCTGTACGGTCTTCTCCTGAATGGGAGTTTTACTCCGGAAATGCTGCTGAACCTGACGGATTCCTGGAAAAATGTTAATGACGGTGACAGGCCCGGTATAGCAGAAAGAGAAGCATACGGGAATAACATCGAAGGGAAATCGGCGGCGTTGGATGAAAGTGCAAAAAACGTTTATCCCAGGCTGTACGGATCCGAACATAATATGCCGGATGAATGGTCCAAAGCAGGGACGGAAAAACAGAAAGAGAATGAACAGGAACGGGAGAGGCTTACGGAACGTCCCGGCATGGATCGGAGTAAGGAAAAGTGGATCTTCGCCGGAATCGGTGCTTTGATCCTGCTTACGGCTGTCGTATCTTACATGCTCTTCGGCAGCAGTTCGATCAGGATCTCGGTACTTTTGGTCGCGGGATATCTGTTATTCCTGATCTGCCGGTTCTTTTTCGGGGACGGACATTCATCCGCGGGTGGGAAGGAGGCGGATGAATCTCCGGAAGACAGGAACCGTACCTTCGGACCGGCATATGGGGAAGCACTTAGAGCAGGAACGAGAGTGGAACCTGCATATGGGGAAGCATTTGGAGCAGGAACGAGAGTGGAACCGGCCTATAGGGAAGCATTCGGAACAGGTTCGAGTGGTGGACCGTATCTCAATGGAGCAAATGAAGCAAAGTCCACCGCACTGGTTCCTGTCACCAGCGTGCTTCGAAACTCCATCCGTCAGCTGGTTCCGGTGGAGAGAGGGCTTCGCGCGCCGCTTTACGTATCGGAAGGATATTGCAGGATCGGAAGATCGGAGGAGGAAAATGAGTATTGCATTCCATCACCTTCCATCAGCAGATCTCATGCGAGGCTGGAATGCTGTGGAAATGTTGTAACGCTGCAGGATCTGGGATCCACCAATGGGACCTATATCAACCATGTGCGGATCACGGATTCTTTTGCAAGGGAGCTGCATTACGGGGATGTGGTGAGCTTTGCAGGGGTGGAATACTACGTGGTGTAAAGACAGAAGATGACGAAAAAGAGAAAGAGAAGAGGGACAGCAGAATGAGAATTCGGAATAGGGAAACAGGAAATGGGAATGATCCATGTAAAAAGGATCGGAGCAGGATACACCGAAAAGGACGGCAGCACCGGACTACGTGCAGGCTGTTTTCGATCATACTGGCGGTATTCATCGTCCTAACCGTCTGCCCGGGTTTTGGCTTTCGGGTAAAAGCGGAAGATGACGTTCCGATGGAGAAAGAGAAAAGCCCCATGAATGAGGCATGGCGGGAGAGCATAGAGGATTTGGACTGGAAGGAAAAACTTGAGGATATCGATGCGGTCATTTCCGTGAAGACCGGAAGCCATCGAAGATTTGTATATCTGGAAAAAGGAACAAGGTTTGATACCGGTTTTGATCCGACAGGGCCGGAGTATGTGATGTCTGCGGATGAAACGGTGGCGGCACGGGTCGGCGGAAATAGCGGGAAAGTCAGAGCCAATGCTTTGTGTATCGATGAGAATTTCTATGACGGACATGCGGACGCGGCAAATGGAATGCCGAAGGACAACACCATCATAGAAGTGGATAAGAAGGAAATCCGTCTTGCATTTGGAAGCGGATATCAGACGGATGACACCGTGGAAGAGTTTACCCGGCTTGTGTATCATGCAATCCATAACTCCGGATATCCTATAACCCGGGTTCATTATATGCTGTGTTATTACATGTCAAAACACGGAAGGACAGGCGAAAAGCAGAATCAGTCCTTTGGTGACTATACTTCTTCGGAACTGGAAGGTTATATCCGGGAGAGTCTTGAAAAAGGCGGAATACCGTCTGATGTGGATTTTCGGCTGTATTATCTGGAAAGCAAGGTGGAGAATAATCCGATGCCGGAACGCAAGTATCAGAGTTTTCTCACCTGGCGGGAGTCGGAACATCAGGCGGAGCCGGAGGATTATTATATAGCGATCCGAAAGATCAACGGGGTCGGAAGTACTGTCAATGATATACCGTTTTCGCT
>CAMPAX010000055.1 GCA_946633495.1 uncultured Lachnospiraceae bacterium
GGTCTCAAGCGACCGCGCAAGCGCGTCGCTCGGACCTTTTGACCCTATCATCATACCAATTACGGATTTCACGAATAGGAAATCCTGAATGCCCCGGTATCTGATCAGGAGAACCGGAGAATCGTTCGAAACGGAGTAAGACATGGATCAACCTACAGCAATTGAAGCCGCAGAGGTCTACCGCAGCGTGAAAGACGCACGCGAAAAGCTTTCGGCCCTGACCGGTGCGGAGCAGGTTCTCCTTGGCAGGATCCGCACCGCCTATGGGAACCAAAAGCAGCTTACCATGCTCCGGATCCTGGAAACCACCTCTGTGGAGGAACTGAACAACGGAGGGCAGGGGATACCGATCACCACGCTGAAAAAAGCGGGGTACGAAAATGTCCGGCAGCTTGCGGAAATGTCCGTGAAACAGCTGGACGATCTTGCGGGGATCGGGGATGCAACCCTGGAGAAGATCATTTCCAGAGTACAGGAGATCGCACGGAATGCCCGGGAAGTGGCAAGAGTCCGGGTGGAGGATCGTACCCCGGACACGGAAGCGCTGGTGCGAAATGTCATGATCCTGCAGGAGACAGGAGATCTGATGCGCCGCGCCACTCAGCTTATGCTGACTGCACCTCAGGGATTTGAGACGCTTCTTTCTCTGATGGAGCCCCTTACCTCTCCCATGAGCTGGCGGACGCTGCTTCATCTTCATAAACAGAAAAGCCTGGATGCCTGGCAGATCCTGAACGCCTGGCAGGCCTCCGGGGCGCCGGAGGAGGTTCGAAGGATCTACACGGAATTTGCGGCACGAGAGAAATCCCTCACCGGCGATATCTGCTGGGAGCGGTTTTTGCAGAATACGGCTGCGGTTTATGCCATGCTGGAGAAGCTGGTGGGCGCCTCCGGACCGGTGGCCAACGGACTTCCGGAGGAGATCGTAAAGGAGATCAGTGAATTTCCGCTGGATACCTCTCTGATGTCGGCCACACTCCGTAATTATCAGGAGTTCGGAACCAGGTACGTCCTGCATCAGAAGCGAACCTTGCTGGGAGACGAAATGGGGCTCGGCAAGACCATGCAGGCGCTGGCAGCCATGGCACATCTGGTGACCGAGGGACGGACGCATTTCCTTGTGGTATGTCCGGTCAGTGTCCTGGTAAACTGGATCCGGGAGATCGGAAAGCATACAAAGCTGACGGCTTCCGAGATCTATGGAAATGACCGGGACGAGGAATTCCGAAGCTGGATTTTAAATGGCGGCGTGGCCGTCACTACCTATGAAACCGTGACAAAGCTGCAGCCTCCGGAAGGGCTTTCAGTGGACCTTCTGGTGGTGGATGAGGCGCATTACGTGAAGAATCCGGAAGCCGAGCGGACGAAGGGACTGATGCGTTACGCTAAAGTTTCGGACCGGGTTCTCTTCATGACCGGAACGCCTCTGGAAAATCGTGTGGATGAAATGATCTTCCTGATCAGTATGCTGGATCGGGAGAAGGCGGAGGAGATCCGGGGCATGAGAGAACTGTCCATGGCACCGGAATTCCGGGAGAAGATCGCACCGGTATATCTTCGACGGACCAGGGACGATGTATTAAAGGAACTTCCCGAGAAGGTGGAGAAGGAAGAATGGTGCCGCCTCGGAGAAAAGGAACTTGCCGCATACAGGACGTCTCTTTGGGAAGGGAACTTTTCGAAGGTGCGCCGGGTATCCTGGAATGCACCGCAGATATCGGATTCCGTGAAGGCGGCCCGGCTTTTGGAGATCGTCGAGCAGGCCAAAGAAGAGGGAAGAAAGGTTCTGGTATTCTCCTTCTTTCTGGATACCATCGCCCGGGTGCAGGAAATGCTGGGAGACCGGGTGTTCGGTCCCATCAGCGGAAGCATTCCTGCGGATCAGCGTCAGGATCTGGTGGACCGGTTTGCGGAAGGACCGGACGGGAGCGTGCTGCTCTGTCAGATCATTGCCGGCGGCGTGGGCCTGAATATTCAGGCGGCCAGCGTGGTGGTGATCTGCGAACCACAGTGGAAGCCGTCCATTGAGACCCAGGCCATTTCCAGAGTTTATCGCATGGGGCAGGCTCGTTCGGTGGAGGTGTTCCGTCTTCTGGCGGAAAATACCGTGGATGAGCATGTTCTGAATGTCATGAAGGGTAAGACCGAGGTCTTTATGGGCTTTGCGGATGAATCCTCTGTGGGAAGTGCCAGCATGGATATGCTGGAGCAGGAGGAAGAGAAGAAAGCAGAGAACACGGAAAACTTAGAAACCCCGGAAAATGCGGAAAGTACAGAGGCTTCGGAATCCGGCGAAGAAAATGCGGAAAGTACAGAGGCTTCGGAATCCGGCGAAAAAGAGGAGAAAGCTGTGAAGAATCTCATGGCTAAAATCCTGGAAGCGGAGAGAAAGAAGTACGGTGTGGAACCGGAGAACGCAGAACCCCCAAAGGCAGACCCGGTTTCGGAGATAAGCGGAGAACCCCCTGCGGCTGCCCCGCAGTCAGGAGAGTAAGAGCATAAGAGAAGTTTTTTGCAGCGAAGAAACTGCAGATCATATACTGAGAAAAAGGTTTTCAGGTAACAGGAGAAACAGAAACTATGAACAGGATCGGATTTGATAACGACAAATACTCAAACATGCAGTCCAAGCACATCATGGAGCGGATCAGTGAATTTGGTGGAAAGCTTTATCTGGAATTCGGAGGAAAGCTCTTCGATGATTATCATGCATCCCGGGTGCTTCCGGGATTTCTTCCGGATTCCAAGATCACCATGCTGAAACAGCTGAAGGATCAGACGGAGATCGTCATCGCCATCAAGGCCGGCGACATCGAGAAGAACAAGGTGCGCGGGGATATCGGGATCACCTATGATATGGACGTGCTTCGACTGATCGATGCATTTACAAATAACGGACTTTTCGTGGGAAGTGTTGTGTTGACGCAGTTCAAAGAGCAGCCTGCGGCCATTACCTATGAGAAGAAGCTGAAAGCGCTGGGATTAAAAGTATACCGGCATTATCCGATTCAGGGATATCCGTCGGACATCCCGTTGATCGTCAGTGATGAGGGATTCGGAAAGAATGATTACATCGAGACCACCCGGCCGCTGGTGGTGGTAACGGCTCCCGGCCCCGGCAGCGGAAAGATGGCGACCTGCCTCTCACAGCTCTACCATGAGCAGAAGCGGGGCGTAAAGGCGGGATATGCGAAATTCGAGACCTTCCCCATCTGGAATCTGCCCCTCAACCATCCGGTCAATCTGGCTTATGAAGCGGCTACGGCGGATCTCTCGGATGTAAATATGATCGATCCCTTCCATCTGGAGGCTTATGGTGAGACTGTGGTGAACTACAACCGGGATGTTGAGGTGTTCCCGGTGCTGAAGGCCATGTTTGAGAAGATCTCCGGAACCAGTCCCTATCAGTCACCCACCGACATGGGCGTGAATATGGCAGGCTACTGCATCACCGATGACGATGCGACCCGTGCCGCAGCCAATCAGGAGATCATCCGGAGATATTATCAGGCTCTCTGTGACCGAAGAAAAGGTGATGTAAGTGATGTCATCATCCAGAAGCTGGAGCTTCTTATGAAGAAGGCGCAGCTGTCCCCGGCGGACCGGCCGGTGGTGGCTGCCGCAAATATCCGCGCGGAGGAAACCGGCGGACCGGCGGCTGCAGTGGAAATGCCGGACGGTACCATCGTCACCGGCAAGACTTCCACGCTTCTCGGCGCATCCTCCGCCATGATCCTGAACGCACTTAAGGTTCTGGCAGGAATTGACGATGCGGCGAAGCTGATCTCTCCGCAGGTCATCGAACCTATCATGGAGCTGAAAGTAAAATTCCTTCGGAACCACAATCCGCTCCTGCACATCGACGAGATCCTGATCGCCCTTTCCATCGCGGCGGTATCGGATCCGACGGCGGCCCTGGCATATGCACAGCTGCCGAAGCTGAAAGGACTGGAGGTTCACAGCTCCGTCATCCTCTCGCAGGTAGATGTAGGTGTATTTAAAAAACTGGGCATGAATCTGACATGCGAACCGCAGTATCAGAGCAAGAAGCTGTTCCACAACTAAGGGGGCTATATGTACTATTTCATAGTGAATTATCGTGGCGGAAATGGCCGCGGGCAGAGAGTCTGGAAGGATATCCGCAAGATCCTGGAAGCGGAGAATATCCCCTATCATGCGTGGCGCACCCGGGGCAGGGGGCATGCTGCACGGCTGACGGTGCAGATCATTCGCCGTTTCAGCTCAAAAGATACGCATGTGAATCTGATCGTTCTGGGCGGTGACGGAACCGTGAATGAAGTGATCAACGGCATTTCCGACTTCGACCGGGTATGGCTGGGAGTGATCCCCACGGGATCCGGAAATGATTTCGCCCGGGGGCTTGGTCTTCCGATCAGGCCGGTTCCTGCGCTGATGCAGATCCTCAACTGCGAATCCCCCACCCGGATCGACCTTGGCTGGGTGAAAGGCGACAACCACGCACCTCGGATGTTCTGTATCAGTTCCGGCGTGGGACTGGACGCAGAGGTCTGCAAGAAGGCCATGAAATCGAAGCAGAAAAGGTTTCTGAATAAGATCGGTTTCGGCAAGCTGACTTACATCCTTCTTACCCTCGAATCTCTCTTCACCATGAAGACAAGGAACGGAAGAGTGATCTATGACGGAAATGCGGAAGATGTCCTTCTTGTCCGTAAGATGATCTTTCTCTCCGGAATGAATCTTTCCTGGGAAGGCGGGGGCGTGCCCATGGCACCGGATGCGGATCCCAATGACGGAAAGATATCCACCTGTGTGGCCGAGAATGTTCCGAAGTGGAAGACCTTTTTCGAACTGCCGGTCCTGATAAGAGGAAAGCAGGAGAAACTGAAGGGATTCACCCTGCGGGACGGCGCCACCATTGACATTGAAATGGACGAGCCGGTGGTACTTCATATCGACGGTGAATACGGCGGGGATGTCCGCCGGGTGCATATGGAGACGCTCCCGGGGAGACTGCAGGTTCTTATGGGAGCTCCCTGCTGTGCCTGCGGCTTAAACAGGGGAGCGGGACAGTGTTCCTGCGGCGCCTCCCGGAATCAGTGAATGGGAGCGGATAAGGGCTCTTTGATCCTGTCCGTCGTTTCCCTCGATGAAAGGAGAGCGGCCGGACGAATGAAGAAAGGAAAAACAGAGTGGAAGATAAAAGATATGCGGTACTGATCGACTCCGATAACATTTCCTCCAAATACATTGGAAGTATTTTAGACGAGATGACGAAGTACGGCGTGGTAACCTATAAGAGAATTTACGGCGACTGGACCTCTACCCAGGCGGGTAAATGGAAGAAGGAGCTGATGGAGAATTCCATCACCCCCATCCAGCAGTTCCGGAATACCGTGGGCAAGAACGCCACGGACTCAACCCTGATCATCGACGCCATGGACATCCTCTATACCGAGAGTGTGGACGGATTCTGTATCGTGTCCAGTGACGGCGATTTCACCCGGCTGGCCAGCCGGCTTCGGGAATCCGGAATGGATGTCATCGGTATGGGAGAGAGCAAGACACCACGGTCCTTCCGCGCGGCCTGCTCCGTCTTTACCGATCTGGAACTGCTTCTGGATCAGTCCGATGATGAGACGGGAAAGAGTCTGATCAAGGGCAAGAAAAAGAAGAAATCCGAAAATGTTCTTGACCAGAGTGTTGTGGAGAATGCCATCATCGAGATCATCACCGAGAATGACAATAAGGGGCGGGAAACCGGCCTCGGCGAGATCGGAAGCCGTCTCCAGAAGAAGTATTCCGACTTCGATGTCCGGAATTACGGATACAGTTCTCTCTCTACGTTCATAGAAGAGATCCGGGGCTTTATCCTGAAGAAGACCAACAGCACCGTGACCGTGGCCCTGAAAGACGACAAGGACATGAAGAAACGGCTCATGGAATATGTGGAGGAACAGGTTCGGAAGGAAGGCTCGGACGGGATCGAACTGGGACTTCTGGGACAGCGGCTCTATGCGGAATACCCGCAGTTCAACGCCAAGGAGTTCGGTTATGCCACCTTTGCCAAATTTGTCCTGGCGATCCGGACTTTGACAGTGGAGACTTCGGAGAACAACCGGGTGAAGGTGTATTTCAAAGAGAATACCGGGAAAAAGGACAAGAAACGCTGATCCTGCAGCGCCGAAAGCACGGTTAAGGAACACATGAAGGGCAGGAGGAATCATGCGGTATTATATATCAGACCTGCATTTTTACCATGACGGCATGAATGACCGGATGGATCATCGGGGATTTTCATCTGTCGAGGAAATGAACGAGGTCATGATCGATCATTGGAACCGGAAGGTTCGAAGCAAGGACGAGGTGGTGATCCTGGGAGACCTCTCCTACGGGACGGCAGTCCAGACCAACGAGCTTCTGGAACGGCTGCAGGGAAAGCTTTATCTGATCTATGGCAATCATGATCATTTTGTAAATTCCCACGGGTTTAACCAGCTGCGTTTTAAATGGATCAAACCCTATGCGGAGCTCTCGGATGAGAACCGGAAGGTGGTGCTCAGCCATTATCCGGTGTTCTGTTACAACGGACAGTACCGGATGGATCGGAACGGGAATCCCACTTCCTACATGCTGTACGGACATGTGCATGACAGTTATGATGAGGTGCTGATCAATCGGTTTGTGCGGCAGACCCGGGAGACAAAGCGGGAGATCAAGGGGCAGGAAGGACTGGTTTCCATTCCGTGCAATATGATCAACTGCTTCTGCATGTTCTCGGATTATACGCCGCTCACTCTGGATGAATGGATCGAAGTAGATAAAAAAAGGCGGGAGGCCCTTACCCTGGCGGATGAACAGGGATCGCTCCTGTCAACCTGAGGACATCTGACAAGGTTGGATGCGCCTCCTCGGATCGGTACGAAGGAAGTAAATAAAAATGAAAAGGAGATCGCTATGCATAATAATTTTCGCTTACCCTATCATCTGATCGTAGAAGAAGGAGTATTTGACCGCATTCCCGAGGTGATGAAGGATGTCATCCCCAATCTTGCGGATAAGAAAATGATCCTGGTCACGGAAGAAAACCTGAAGGGCTTATTTGAGGATCAGTTAAGCCGGATCCAGGCGGTTTTTAAGGAACCGGAGCTCTATCTCATCCAGTCCGCAACCTATGACACTGCGGTGTCGCTGGCCAAGTATATCACCATGAACAATATCCGTATCGTGATCGGTTTCGGTGGAGGAACAGTACTGGACCTGGCGAAATTCGCCGCATTTGTGTCGAAGAGTACGCTGATCTCTCTGCCTACGACGTTATCCAACGATTCTCTTGCTTCTCCGGTGGCGGTGCTGGGAACCGTAGGAAAGGCACGGAAGTCCTTCAAATGCACCATCCCTCACGCAATCCTGGTGGATGTAAATACCATCATGTCCGCACCGGACCGGCAGCTTCTCTCCGGTATCGGCGATACGGTCAGCAAGTATACGGCGCTGGTGGACTGGAAGAAAGCCTATGACCGGGGACAGGAGCATGTGGACGACTTTGCCTACATGATCTCCAAGATGGCATTTAACTCCATTGCTTATAATGACATGAAGGAACTGAAATCCAAGGACTTCATCAAACGGCTCACTCAGGCGCTGGTTATGGGCGGCCTGGCTATGGAGATCGCAGGATCTTCCCGCCCCAGCAGCGGCTCGGAGCATCTGTTCTGCCATGCGCTGGACGAGCTTTACAGTGAGCAGGTTTCCGTGCCCCACGGAATCGCCGTGGCCATGGGCAGTTACGGTGCGTGCAAGTTCCAGAACCGAAATGTTGCAAAGATCGCGCGGATCATTCATGAATACAACATTCCCATCTGTCCGTCTTCATGGAAGATCACGCCGGAGATCTTCATCGGTGCATGGCAGCAGGCTGCCGGCACCCGCCCGGACCGTTATACGGTACTGAACGAAACAGATCTTTCCACGGAAATGCTGACGAAGCTGTACTACGAAATGGAAGAACTTTTTGCAGTTTAAAAAAATACCATAAATTTGAAAACGGGAAACGTATTTACAGACAGGAGGGCTGCCGGTTGGAAGAAAATGAATTTCTGGAGTGCATGCGGCGCATGGCCTCAGGAGACCGGGATGCCTTGCGTATTGTGTACGAAGCATATCTGAAACTGATCTTTTCCGTTTGCATGAACCAGTTGAAACACAGGGAGGCAGCGGAAGACGTTGCCTCCGAATTTTTTATACGACTCTTTCGGGTGGCGGGCAGTTTCAATGGCGACGGACATCATAAGGCATGGCTTGTTACCATAGCGAAAAATATGTGTGTGGATTACATGCGGAAGAACGGCAGGGAGATCGCGGTACTGGACGAACCGACAGGCGAGGACGATGATATGCAGCGGGAAGTCAGTACGGACGAGGCCGGAGCGTCTCCCATGTTTCACGGCTCCGGCGGACCGGATCTTGCGGAAAGTGCGGCGAACCGTCTGACACTGGAAGCGGCGATGCGTCTGCTGAACGAGAAAGAGAAGGAGATCATAGACCTGAAACTGACGTCCGGATTTACATTTAAGGAGATCGCCGAAATGCTGGGAATGCCCCAGGGTACCGTTTCCTGGCACTACAATGAAGCAATTAAGAAGCTAAGGAGGTTTATGCAGGATGGCTGATAAAAATTACACACCTGAAGAAGAAGCATACCTCCGGATGCTGGATCGGGAGGTACCGGATCTCTGGAGTCGGATCGAAGCCGGGCTGGACCGCGAAGAGGCGAAAGAGAGAGACGAAAGTGAAAAGAGGGAAGAGAGGTTCCTTGCCTCTCTGCAGACAGGAAATGTGGCTTCCTTTGAGGAGCATAAACCAAAGAAGAAAAAGACCCGTACATGGATCATCGCAGGTCTTGCAGCGGCGGCAGCGGTGCTTGTGATCTCTCTTGCGGTTATCGGCTTTACTCAAAGGGAGACAAAGGATTCCGTAAAGAGTGCCGGTGGCTCTTACGGAGAAAAGCTGAAGGAAATGGAGGGCGGCCAGGCTGCCGTAGAAAGCAATGAACAGTTCGATGCATCGGATGAACCCGCGGAATTGAACAGGGATGAGGCTCCGGCGGCGGAACCGAGTCAGGACCCCGATCCGAAATATTCCTTTGACAGTTCAGTGGAAACAATCATTCCATCCGGAAACAAACTGGATTTTATCGAGAAGAATGCGGAAGAATCCATCCGGACAGAACATGAAGCGGAAAAAGACAGTAGTAAGAACACGGCAGGTGACAGTTCCCAAAGAAGCCAGGGTCAGGTTCGGCTCCTGCAGGCAAAACCGGGGGAGGAAACCACCCTGATGGAACTGGCAAAACGGATGGACGCCACAACGGAGGTCCGTGTCTATCGAATGGATCAGGGAAAGGCCCGGGCGTATCGTATCATCCGGTTCAACCGGGATGACAAGGTGGAGATCCTTCCGGAGGAGATTTTGAATGATGCGCTGACCAGGGAGATCTACTTCGCTGAAGCAGTTACCCTGGACGGATACCTTCAGGTGAGAGCAGATTCGAATGTGGTGACCGGGGAGACAGTGTTCTTAATACAGGAGTGATTTGCTTTAAAAGACAGTCCTTTCAGGAAGAGGGGATGATGTGTCGGAGGCGGCTTGCCCCGGCATAGCCTCCCTTTCATGAAAGGACTTTTTATGTGGCGGGAAATCATGAAATCAGCGTCGGGTATCGTAGCTTTCGGTGTTCTTGACGGTTGCGGCAACCGGAGGAACGTGATAAGATAGGCATATGAGAATCGGAATATTTGACTCCGGGATCGGTGGGCTTTCCGTTTTGCATGAGGCATACCATCAGCTTCCGGATCAGGACTATATTTTTTATGCAGACACGGATCATGTGCCCTACGGAAAGCGGGATCCGAAGGAAATAATGAAATACTCCAGGAAATGTGCGACTTTTCTTATGGATCAGGGTGTGGATGCCATAGTGATCGCGTGCAATACCGCAACGAGTGTGGCAGTGAAGCAGCTAAGGGAGGAGATGTCGCTGCCCATAGTCAGTATGGAACCCGCAGTGAAGCCTGCAGTGGAACACGTGACGAGGCTGGCAGTGGAAGCGGAGCATGCCGGGCCAAAAGCAGAAACGAAGGCGGAGCAGGAACCCGGGGCGGCCGCAAAACTTATGGCGGAGCATGTGCCGGGCAGGAGAGTTCTGGTAATGGCGACACCGGTGGCTTTGAAGGAAGAGCGCGTACGGACGTTGATCGAGCGGGTGGACGGAGAACACTGCGTGGACCTGCTCCCCATGCCGGAGCTGGTCACCTTCGCGGAGGCGGAGCAGTTTGATACCCCGGAGCTTATGGATTATCTGAAGCGGCAGTTCTCCATGGTGCGTCCCGAAACCTATGGTGCTCTGGTGCTCGGGTGTACCCATTTCAATTATTTCAAGGATCAGTATCTCCACTTCTTCCCCTCTGATATCGCCCTGATCGATGGAAATTTCGGAACCGTGCGGCATCTGGCCCATCGGCTGGAACTCCCCCGGCAGGATGTCCCGAACGGGGAAGTGGTATTTGAAGATACCGAGGCAATGCTGCAAAGAACTGCCTATTATACCTCCGGCCGTCCGGTGAAGGACAGGGAAATGCTGGAGCATTTTCGGAGACTGCACAATCGATTGGAGAAAATGCGGCAGATATAGGCTCTGAGTGGAAAATACAGATCAAAAGGAGAAAAACGGTGGCTAAGACATCCTGCGATACATGCGCATTTCTGGTATATGACGATGACTATGAGGATTATGTCTGTGATGTGAATATGGACGAAGATGATTACAGCAGGTTTCTGCAGAATCACTACAAGGAATGTCCGTATTATCGGGACGGAGATGACTATAAGGTGGTAAGGCATCAGATGTAGAGATCGAGACATCTGATTAGATAGGGGTTAAGTATGGATGAATGGAGGATCGGACCGGATACATTTATCAGCCGGTTCTTTCTTGGGTCAGGGAAAACTGCTCATTATACAAAAGAACTGATCGATTCCGCAGTTGAGCATGCGTGCACGGAAATGATCTCGGTGGCGGTGAAGACGCTGGATACTCCGGAAGATCCGCTTCCTATGATCCCGCACGGGATCCGGATCCTTCCCAACACGCTGGGGGCGCATTCTGTGGACGAGGCCATCGCCATGGCTCATAAAGCGCGCGAGAGAGGTTTGGGTGACAGGATCAAGATCGAGATCATGACAGACAGTCGGTATTTTCTGCCGGACCCTCACGCAACGGTGGAGGCAACGAAATGTCTGGTGGAAGACGGCTTCCTGGTGTATCCTTATTTCTACCCGGAGCTTCGTGTGGCAAAGCAGCTTGCGGAGGTGGGAGCGGTGGCACTGATGCCCCTGGCATCACCCAGCGGATCCAATAAGGGACTTCAGACCCGGGACTTTATTCAGGATCTGATCCGGACCATCCCGCTGCCTATCATTGTGGATGCGGGCATCGGCTGTCCGTCACAGGCCTGTGAGGCCATGGAGCTTGGCTGTGCGGCGGTCATGGC
>CAMPAX010000056.1 GCA_946633495.1 uncultured Lachnospiraceae bacterium
GCTCCTGCAGAAGACCTATACAGTCAGCGTTCTTGACAAGAAGCGTGTTCCGAATGAGCCGAGAAGGTTAAGTACGGACATCGACATCATCGTAGACCGTGATACGGATGTTGATGGTTACATTGAGAAGGCAGGGAAGATCTTTCCCTTTGTCAGCGTGGAGGAACACAAGCGGAAAGGTCTCAATGATATAGAAAAACGTCATTTTAGGTTTCATTTCCTATCACCGAGAACCGGCAAGGAAATCAATACACGAAGTTAAGGTTAAGATTTATGGCAGAATCCGGCACTATGCCGGGTTTTGTTTAGTGTAAGGAAAAAAATAAACGACATAATGGTTTTCAAATTTCTCCGGACATGATACAATAAGGCTCAGATAAGTGAAAAGGATTTCAATAATCTGAGATCCTGGCGAGAGGGATACATTCTTTGATTTGTAAGGAGGGCAGTTCATGGTTATTTATGAGGGAAAGGCAGTATTTGAGGGTGTTGCGATCGGAAAACTATCGGTTTACAAGAAAAATGAAGAGACGGTAAAGCGAATCAAGGTCGATGCTCCGGAGGAGGAGATCGCGCGATATGCGGCGGCTCGTGAGGAAGCGGTCAGGCAGCTGCAGGCGCTTTATGAAAAGGCAGTGAAGGAGGTCGGTGAGGCATCGGCCGAGATCTTTGAGGCCCATCAGATGATGGTTGACGACGATGACTTCGTGGAATCCGTGGAGAGCATCATTGAGAGCCAGGGCGTCAATGCAGAATATGCGGTTGCGGAAACCGGTGATAATTTCAAGAAAATGTTTGAGGAAATGGATGATGAGTATTTCCGCGGCAGAGCGGCGGATATAAAGGATATTTCCGAGCGCATCATCCGGATCCTGCAGGGAAATGGAGGAGCCGGCATTGAGTCGGAAGAACCGGTGATCGTGGTTGCTGACGATCTGGCACCCTCTGAGACGGTACAGATGGATAAGGACAAGATCCTTTCCTTCGTGACGGTGCACGGTTCAGCGAATTCTCATACTTCGATCCTTGCGAAAACCATGAATATACCGGCCATTATCACCTGCTCCATTCCGCTTTCGGAGGAAGTGGATGGTAAGGAGGCTATCGTGGATGGGTTTGAAGGCAAGGTTTATGTAGAACCTACGCCGGAGATCCTGGCAGAGAAGCAGAAGCTTGCAGCTGCGGAGCAGGAAAAGAAGCAGCTTCTAGAGCTTTTGAAGGGCAAAGAAAATGTTACTTTGGACGGTCAGAAGATCAATCTGTATGCCAATATCGGAAATACCAAGGATCTTGGCCTGGTGCTGAAGAATGATGCAGGGGGGATCGGACTGTTCCGTTCCGAGTTTATTTATCTTGGCTCCGATGACTATCCGACAGAGGATGAGCAGTTTGCCATTTACAAGCAAGTAGCGGAAACACTGGCGGGTAAGAAGGTGATCATCCGTACACTGGATATCGGAGCGGATAAACAGGCGGACTATTTCAAACTGCCGGCAGAGGAGAACCCTGCGCTGGGCCTTCGTGCGATCCGGATTTGCCTCACCCGCCCGGAGATTTTCAAGACTCAGCTTCGCGCCATTCTGCGCGCGTCCGCTTTCGGAAAGGTTTCCATTATGTTCCCTATGATCATCTCCGTGGATGAAGTAAAGGAGATACAGGGCATACTGGCGGAGGTAAAGGCAGAACTCGATGCGGAAGGCATCGCATACGATAAAAAGATCGAGACGGGTATCATGATCGAAACGCCGGCATCGGTTATTATGGCAGAGGAACTGGCTAAGGAAGTGGATTTCTTCAGTATCGGAACCAATGATCTGACGCAGTACACGCTGGCCATCGACCGTCAGAATCAGTCCCTGGATAAGTTTTATGATTCTCACCATCCGGCGATCCTGAAAATGCTGAAAATGGTCGTTGATGCAGCTCATAAGTATGGAAAATGGGCCGGGATCTGCGGAGAACTTGGCGCAGACCTGTCACTGACAAAGGAATTCCTTGCTATGGGTTTTGATGAGCTTTCCGTATCTCCGGGTCGTATCCTTCCGATCCGGAAGATTGTGCGGGAGACCGATGTTTCCGCTTACAAAGCGGGAAAATAAGACCGGACGGTGACAGTGAAAAAGTGCTTGCATATTGCAGGCACTTTTTTTATAATTACATTGTAAACGTTTTCAAAAGCGGGAACGAAAGAGCATCGGAATCGCAGGGTGTAGAATCGCTTCCCGTCATTTTCAGGATGAAGGGGATTGAGAATATGTCAGAAGACATGAACTGGATGAAAAAGAAGCGTTGGGACAAGACATTTCGGGAGCGGATGGAGACCAGATATGACGAATTGAAGTGGCTGTATGCGGAGCTTTACGGGAACGATATGCAGGCATTTCTTTATTTTTGTGAAATGCTTTATTCCTGTTTTCGGAAGAGAAGCTCTGAGCTGAAGAAGTGGGATCTGGGTCGGGAAGCGATGCCGGAGTGGTATCACGGAAATGATCTTTTGGGTATGCTGATGTATACGAATGCTTTTGCCGGAACTCTGAAAGGAGTGCAGTCCCATCTGGATTACATTGAAGAGTGCGGGGTGAATTATCTGCATCTGATGCCACTCCTTTCCAGCCCGAAGGGACGTTCGGACGGAGGGTACGCCGTATCGGATTTCCGGACGGTGGAGCCTTCTCTCGGAACGATGAAGGACCTCGCGAAGCTGGCGGATGCCTGTCATGAACGGGGCATCTCCGTCTGTCTGGATTTTGTGATGAATCATACCAGCGAAGATCATGAATGGGCCCGTCGTGCCAGAGCGGGGGAGAAAGAATTCCAGGATCGTTATTTCTTCTACGATAATTGGGACACTCCCAATGAATTTGAGAAAACGGTTCCTCAGGTCTTTCCCACAACGGCTCCGGGGAATTTCACCTGGTGTGAGGAGGCGGGAAAGGTAGTCATGACATCCTTTTATCCTTACCAGTGGGATCTGAACTATCGGAATCCTACCGTATTCAATGACATGACTGAAAATATGCTTTTCCTCTGTAATCAGGGTGTGGATATCATCCGCCTGGACGCGGTTCCCTACATCTGGAAAACGCTGGGAACGAACTGCCGTAATCTTCCGGAGGTACATTCCCTTGTCAGGATCATGCGGATCGCGACTGAGATCGTCTGCCCGGGCACACTGCTTTTGGGAGAAGTTGTCATGGAGCCGTCAAAGGTGGTGCCGTATTTCGGAACGGTGGATAAACCGGAATGCCACATGCTCTATAATGTGACGACTATGGCAAGCACGTGGCATACAGTGGCAACCCGGGATGTCAGATTGCTGAAGCATCAGCTGGGAACCGTTTTTGCACTCCCAAAGCAGTATGTTTTTCTGAATTATCTCCGTTGTCACGATGATATCGGCTGGGGCCTGGATTACCAGTTCCTGAAGCAGTTCGGAATCGAAGAAGTGGCACATAAAAAATACCTGAATGATTACCTGAAGGGAGCCTGGCCGGGAACGGATGCCCGGGGTGAGCTTTACAATGACGATCCACGGCTGGGGGATGCACGTCTCTGCGGAACCACAGCTTCTCTCTGCGGGATCGAGGCGGCAGAATATGAAGGACGGGAGGATAAACTGGAGCAGGCGATCCGTTTCGATGTGATGCTTCATGCCTTCCTTTTTACCCAAAGCGGAATCCCCGTACTCTACAGTGGAGATGAGATCGGACAGAGGAATGATTATTCTTACCATGAGAATCCGGACAGGGCAGATGACAGCCGCTATCTGCACCGCGGGGATCTGGACTGGGAAAGCGTGGCAAAAAGAAAGACGGAAGGAACCCGTGAGCAGAGGGTTTTCGACGGGATACGAAGGCTGTCCGAGCTGCGACGGGAACACAGGGTTTTTGAAAATGAGGCGGATACCTGGATCGTGGAAACCTGGAATGATCACATTCTGGGAATCGGGCGGTATTACCGGGGTGAGAAGCTGATAGCTCTTTTCAATTTCAGTGACCGGGATGAAACAGCGTGGATCAATGAAGAGGAAGAGTATGAGGATCTTCTGACCGGAGAGAGGCGGCAGGCAAAGGCAGTGGGGATCCCCGCCCGGGATTTTATCTGGCTGGTTACGATATTTCGGGATGAAGAAAAAACGGAGTAAAGCAGGAATAAAGTCTTTTTCGGTTGATGACAGTGATTCGGAATTTTGACATGGAAAGGGTGATCGAAGATGACGATTAAGGAAGTTGCCAGACTGGCAGGCGTATCGTCAGCGGCGGTGAGCCGGTATTTCAACGGAGGTTCTCTCAGTGAAGAAAAAAAGGAACAGATCCGTAAGGTTGTGGAGAAGACAGATTATACGCCGAATGCGGCTGCACATTTGATGCGCACCGGCAGGAGCAGAATGATCGGTGTGATCGTGCCTCACATCCATTCGGACTCCCTGTCGCAGATCTCCTCCGGGATCATGCGTTCTTTGGATGCGGAGGGATATACTTTTATTCTGGGTTATACCGGGGGGGATACAAAAAAAGAAGCCAGGATCATAGAGGAAATGCAGCATGCTCAGATGGAGGGGATCCTTCTCATGGGGACGACCATGAACCGGACTTTGCGTGAAACCATTGACCGGTGCAAGGTTCCGCTGGTGGTCACAGGCCAGTGCTTTGACGGAGTTCCCAGTGTATATCATGATGATGAAAATGCTTTGCGGAAGCTGACCGGACTGATGCTGAAAAAAAACCGGAAGCATCTGGCATATATTGGTGTGACGGAGACGGATCCGGCAGCGGGAATCTCGCGCAGAAAGGGCGTGGAAAAAGCCTTTAAGGATTTCGGCAGAGAGAAAAGCGAGCTGATCCGCGGAACGGCCGATTTCAGCGTAGAGAGCGGACATTCGGTAATGGAGGAGCTGCTGAAGGAGCATCCTGAGATCGACGGTGTGATCTGCGCCACCGACCTGATCGCCCACGGAGCCATGCGGGCCCTCCGGGAAGCAGGTAAGAAGATCCCGAAGGATGTGGCTGTTGCCGGCGTGGGTGACCATTGGGCGGATGAAACTTCCGCACCACCGCTTACGACGGTGAAGCTGTTCTTCCGGGAGTGCGGGAAAATGGCGGTGGAACTTCTGCTTAAGCTGATCCGGGAAAAAGAGGAGGCGGAAGGCGTCTGGGAGAAAAGGAAGGATATCCAGGTAAAACTGGGATATACCATTGTAGAAAGGGGGTCATTATAAGTGAAGCTGATTTTTGTGGATATCGACGGAACACTGACGCGTCCCGGTGAGAATATTCCGCCGGAGAGTGCTCTTCGTGCCATCCGTGGGGCACAGGCAAAGGGAAATAAGGTGTTCCTCTGCACCGGAAGGAATCCGGATATGCTGAGTCCGCTTTTGAAATATGATTTTGACGGATATGTAGGCTGTGGCGGAGGCTATGTGGTTGCCGGAGATGAAGTGCTTTTTGACTGCCCCATGACAGATGAGCAGCGGGAGATCGCACTCAGGACTCTGCATGACAGCGGCGTTTTCTGTACGGTTGAGGCAAAAGACGGCTCCTGGGGCGATGAGAATCTGGGAGATTTCCTGAACGGACAGGGAGAGGGAAACAGTGAGATCGAGCGTTGGAGAAAGGCACTTTCCGAGAATTTGGGAATCCGTCCCATGGCGGAATACGATAATCGGCCCATTTACAAGGTGGTGATCATGTGTACGGCCATGGAACAGCTTGACGCCTGCAAGGCGGAGCTGGAAAAGGATTTCAGCTTTGTTGTGCAGGAGGTAAAAGCCCGCAGCTGTCTGAACGGCGAGCTTGTTAACCGGAAATTCGATAAGGGTATGGGAGTTCGTCTGATCGCGGAGTATTACGGCTGCAGTATCGATGAAACCTATGGCTTCGGCGACAGTATGAACGATCTGGAAATGATACAGACTGTTGGCACCAGCGTCTGTATGGAGAACGGGGCGGAAGCATTAAAGGATATCTCCGATATCGTCTGTCCGTCCGTGGATGAGGACGGACTTGCGAAGGCCTTTCAGCAGCTGGAGCTGTGTTGATAAAAAACAGGTTGCGGAATTCCGGAAAAAGGATTATAATGCAATTATTGAAAACGTTTTCACTCCGGAATAGAAAAGCATAGCGGAGTGATGTCAACTCAAAGAAAAGGAGGGAACGGGATGGCACTGGATTACAGAAAGTGTGCTGAAGAGATCGTTGCCAATATAGGCGGTCGTGAAAACGTAGCTCAGGCAGCACATTGCGCAACCAGGCTTAGACTTGTGATCAAGGATAACGGCAAGATCAACAAGGCGGCACTGGAAGAAGTGGATGGTGTGAAGGGTATGTTCGAGAATAACGGACAGCTCCAGCTCATCATCGGTACCGGTACAGTCAATAAGGTTTATGATGAGTTCCTTGCAGTGACAGGAATGTCAGCAGCGACCAAGGATGATGTTAAGGCAGCGGCGGCAGCGCAGCAGCCGGCATGGAAGCGGGCGCTGAAGTCCGTGGGAGACGTATTCGTACCGATCCTTCCGGCCATCGTAGCATCCGGTCTTCTGATGGGCGTGGTTGAGGCGCTTGGTAAGGTTTGGCCGTCCTTTGCAGAGACGGACTGGTACGGCTTCCTTGATATGGTGGCCAATACCGCATTTGCATTCCTGCCCGTAATCGTTGCAGTCAGTGCGGCGAGAGTGTTCGGCGGAAATGTATTCCTGGCAGCAGTCATCGGTCTTATGATGGTACACACCGGTCTTTTGAATGGCTGGAACGTAGGTAGTGAGGAAGCGATCAACAGCTTCTTCGGAATCACTTCAGGAAAGATCCCGACGTGGAATCTATTTGGTAACCTGCAGATCGGAAGCTATACCGTCGGGTCCATCGCCCGGCATGGCTATCAAGGCCACGTCATACCGGTCATGATCGCAGTCTTCTTCATGTCAAAGCTGGAGAAATGGCTGCATAAGCATGTACCGGAAATGATCGACCTGTTTGTAGTACCGATCACCACTGTATTTGTAACCGCATTATTTACATTTGTAGTTATCGGACCGATCTTTGCAGGTCTTGAGAATTATGTTCTTCAGGGAGCAGAGTGGCTGGTTCAGTTCGGACCTGGAGCAATGATCATGGGAGCCCTATACCCACTAACCGTGGTCATGGGTCTACACCATATGTACAATGTCATAGAGGCAGGCATGCTATCGTCCGTCGGGCTAAATACGTGGATGCCAATAGCGTCCGCGGCAAACTTCGCACAATTTGGTGCCTGTCTGGCGGTTGGTATTAAATGTAGGAACGCAAAGCTGAAGACTGTAGCGATCCCGTCTTCCATGTCTGCAGCACTGGGTATCACCGAGCCGGCGATCTTCGGTGTCAACTTCCGTTTTATGAAACCGTTTATCTGCGGTATGGTGGGTGGTGCAGCCGGAGCACTCTTCGGAGCACTTACCGGAATCGGTGCAACGGCTTACGGTGTAACCGGTATTCCGGGGTATCTGACCATTGACAATGCAGGAATGTATACGATCCTGCTTCTGATCTCCGGTGGTGTTGCCTTCGGACTTACCATGTTTACCTGGAAGGAAGAAAAAACGGAGGGCGCGGCGTCCATTAAGGAGGCAGCAGGAGCAGCGGCATCGGTTGCGGCATCCGGCGGAGCAGCGGCTTTTGCACAGGATGCAGGCTTTGATCAGAAAATCGTGATCAAGTCCTCCGGCGGAGAGATCGCACAGCCCACACCGGGTAAGGTTATACCGTATACAGAGATCCCCGATCCCACATTTGCGGCAGGAACACTGGGTGAAGGTGTCGGGGTAGAACCCGCGGAAGGTGTTGTTTACGCACCATACGATGGTGAGATATCTTCCGTGGCAGAAAGCAAGCACGCAATCGGTATCACAGGAGAAAATGATCAGGAGCTGCTGATCCATGTAGGGGTTGATACCGTGGAAATGAACGGCGATGGATTCAATACGCTTGTCAACGAAGGAGACCAGGTGAAGAAGGGTCAGAAGCTGATGGAGTTTGACATCGAGAAGATCAAGGCGGCAGGCCATCCGGATACGGTGGTTGTGCTGCTGACCAACAGCGATGACTATGAGGATGTTACATTTGGATGATTTCGGTATTCCGGAACGTATGACATGAAGGTGTAAGGAAATACTATAATACTAAGAGAATTCAGGAGGAGAAGGAAACATGAAGGAATTTAAGTATGTGATCACAGATGAAGTAGGTATCCACGCACGTCCGGCAGGTCTTCTGGTAAAGAAGGCAAAGGAGTTCACCAGCACCATTATCATCAGCAAGGATGACAAGTCTGCGAAGGCTACGGCTCTGATGAAGCTGATGGGTATGGGAATTAAGAAGGGTGACGAGGTTACCGTTCAGGTGGAAGGCGATGACGAAGAGGCTGCTGCTGCAGCAATCGAAGCGTTCCTGAAGGAAAATCTGTAATTTTCCATTGCTGAGAATGATATCCGTGAACAGAAGGGACAATAGTGGAATGACTGAGCAGATCTGTCACATGTCCCCGGTATGACTGATATCGGATGTCAGAAACGAAGGGAATAAGGTCACAAGAATCAGGGCGGTTCAGGGAGCGTTCGGACAGGACACCCGGAGCCGCCCGTTTCTAAGAAGATTGATTCGGGAAAGGAATGGATCCATAGTTGGACATTCCTTAACAGTGATTGAATGACATGGAGGAAATCACATGAGAATAGGAGCATTGGAAGCAGGCGGCACGAAAATGGTGTGCGCCATCGGTGATGAGAACGGGAAGATCTACGAGCAGATTTCTGTTCCGACAACCACACCGGAAGAGACCATGCCGAAGATCATAGAGTATTTTAAGGACAAGGAGATCGAGGCGCTGGGTATCGCCAGCTTTGGTCCGGTGGATGTGCATCAGGATTCTCCCACCTACGGCTATATCGTGAAGACTCCGAAGCTGGCATGGGCCAACTATAACATCGTGGGAACCATGAAGGATGCACTGAATGTTCCCATCGGCTTTGATACCGACGTGAACGGCTCTCTGCTGGGAGAGGTGACCTGGGGCGCAGCTCAGGGCCTTACGGACGTGGCGTATATCACCATCGGTACCGGCGTGGGTGGCGGTATTCTGTCCGGCGGTAAGGTGGTTCATGGTATGCTTCATCCGGAAATGGGACACGTGAAGGTGATCCCTGCACCGGGGGATACCTTTGCGGGACGTTGTCCGTTCCACGGAAACTGCCTGGAAGGCATGGCGGCGGGGCCGGCATTGAAGGACCGCTGGGGAAAAACCGCTCATGAACTGGTGGATATCCCAGAGGTATGGGAGTATGAAAGTGATTATCTGGCTCAGGCATGTGTGATGCTGATCCTCACCATGAGTCCGCAGAAGATCATTCTGGGTGGCGGCGTAATGCATCAGATGCATCTTTTTCCGCTGATCCGGATCAAGGTGGCAGAGAAGCTGAACGGATATCTGGAGACGAAGGAACTTGCGGATATGGACAACTATATCGTTCCTGCGGGATGTAATGATGATCAGGGAATCCTGGGTGCTGTGAAGCTCGGTTTGGATGCACTTGGACAATGATCATTTGTAGTTGAGGGCTTAAATGTTGGGATCCTTCACGTCTTGGGCGTGAAGGGTCCCATATCGGGATGTAGTGGATATATCGGAGAAGGGGGCATGGAGTTTGAAAGAATGGACAAGAGAAGAAAAATACAGATACCTGAAGGATCCCCAGGAGCTGGTGGGATTGTATGACCGGATCCGAGGCTCCCGATACCGCCAGACATTTCACAATCAGGCGGTTACCGGTCTGATGAATGACCCCAACGGTTTTGTATGGTTTGATAACCGCTGGCACCTCTTCTATCAATGGTGTCCATGGGGTGCCGTACACGGTCTGAAGCACTGGTATCACATCGTTTCGAAGGATCTTATCACGTGGAAGAATCTGGGAGTCTGTCTGCTTCCCGATCAGGAGGATGGATACGATAATAAGGGTGTATACTCCGGTTCGGCCATGCCCATACGGGATAAGATCTATCTGTACTATACCGGAAATCACAGGGATGCGGACTGGACACGGCATGCCTATACCTGTCTGGCCCGTCTGGGAAATGACGGTTGGCCGGAGAAATACCCTCTGCCGCTTTTCGGATCTCATCCGGATTATACGGAGCATCAGAGAGATCCGAAGATCATCTGTCTGCCGGACAGGGAAGACTATTATATGATCATCGGAGCCCAGACAAAGGAAAAGAGGGGATGCGCGCTGATCTACCATTCCGAGGATCTGCAGCACGGTTGGGAGTTTGCCGGTGAACTGACGGTTCCCGGTTATGAAGCCTTCGGAGATATGTGGGAGTGTCCCTCCATAGAGAGGATCGGCGGAAGGGATGTCTTTCTTTTCTGCCCGCAGCATCTTACGCTGCCGGGACGGGGTGACAGTCGTAATCACAATGGCTATATTATGGGAACGATGGATTGGGAAAGCCTGACATTTACACCGGACGGGCAGTTCCATGTGCTGGATTTTGGCTTTGATTCCTATGCTGCAGCCTGTGCCAACAACATTGAGGACGCGGACAAGGCCATATTGATCGCCTGGATGGGCGTACCGGATGTCAGCTACCCTACGGATGAAGAGGATTGGGCAGGATGTCTTACACTGCCCCGGGAACTTACGGTAAGGGGAAGGCGTCTGATCCAGCAGCCGCTTCCGGAGCTGAAGAAGCTGCGGGGGGAAAAGATCATTCCCACGCCGGACGCGAAGGGCTGCTGTGCTCTTCCCTATGCGGCGGAGCTGGAAATGGACTGCCGGGCCGGGGATGTCTGTGTTCACCTTTTTACGGATGAAGAGGGGAAGGGTGGTTTGGAGATCCGCTATGATGATAAGGAGAGGAAAATAACGGTTGACCGGAGCGGTCTTCGGACTCAGTTTAATGTACAGGAGGGAACATTCCGAAAGCGTCCGTTGGAAAATGGTCTTTCCCATCTGCGGATCTTTATCGACCGGAGTTCGGTTGAAATATTTGTAAATGACGGAGATGCGGTCTTCACCTCAAGGGTATTTCCAAAGAAGGAGGAGCATTTCTTCCGGATGGAAGGAGATCTGTTCCCACGGCTTTGGGAGCTGCGTCCTGCGGTGAAGGAGGAATTTCTGATCTGAGAGCGGTATTTCAGACAATGTTCGATTCTTTTTCTCATGCAAACACCTCTTTCTGTCAAAGCGTATTTTGCCATATCGCCCGGAATTCCGGGGGAAGTATCGGAACACGGGATCGCAGAGCCGACCTCTGCTTGACAACGCCCTCTGGCGAACGGAAAAGCCCCTCAGAGCCGTCCGAGCCTGCGGAGCGGAAAACTAACCGCCTGAAAAGAAAAGCATCTCATACAGTACCCTTCATAGGGTGACCAAAATGGAATCTCGACATTTTTTTGTTCCACGCTCCGGATTGATAGAACATTACAGACATTCC
>CAMPAX010000057.1 GCA_946633495.1 uncultured Lachnospiraceae bacterium
AAGAAAAACGAAAGCAATATAAAAATACCTCGGGGAAAGCTCCCGAGGTATTTTTTATATGCATCAGCCAATTGTAAAAGAACAGCCATTTTTGGAACTAAGAACGATGGGTTCTAAGATTCCCTTTTCCCCAAGCGTACGAACCACCGCCGGTTTCCCTTGTTTTTTAGTCCATTTCTGCTCAAGTCCACTGGATTTCAGCCACAGCTTTGTAAGAAAAGCGAGTATTACCACACCTACGATCAAGATTAAAAATGTCACAAACAGTCTCTTCTTCTCCATATCTGACCTCGTCTGTCCGGATCCATATGCAGATCCTTATTCTTTCGATCCAAGTTTTTCCTAACCGAAAAAAGCTTACCAAACCAAAGTGACTCTAAAGTGACTAATCATTCATTTTTCAATTTTATTTTTTGCTGTCCGGCTTCATGGCCCGAACATGTAGGAAACGCCCTTCTTTTCGGAACTGTTCCTTGATTGCTGCCTTATCGTCGTACATCCGCTGGTCCGCTTCTTTGATCATATCCTCCACCGGTTTCACGATGATCGGTTTCACATTCAGATTCACACTGAAAATTCCGGGTATCAAAGAGATCTACTCCTCCGAAAGCTCCAGTTTGTACTCCCCATGACGGAGTTTTACCTTGGCCGGACTGGAATAGGGAGTCATGGGATAACGTGTGGTGTCATAATTATAATACCCCGGCCGGACATTTCGGGCAAATTCCTGAATCTCATAATCCGTTTCAAGAAATCCGATATGTACACTGGTATAGACCGGAGAAGGATCCATATGGTACCAGTTATCATTGATCCGGACCATCAGCCAGTAATGCTGTCCCGGTCCGGGTTTCCTTTCCATCAGAATGTTCTCGATCCCCGCAGCATCCAGCAGTTTCTTGCAGGTGATGGCGTGGGTATAGCAGTCCCCGGATTCACCGTTCATCCCGGCAAGCGCTTCCTCCACATCATCCCGGGGGGTTCTGGAATTGTTCCATGGGATATTCCTCCGTACCCATACATATATGGCAAACGCCTTCCCGATATCCGACATATCCTCCGAGATCAGTTCGGAAAGAAGCTCCTCAGTCCGTGCCTCCAAAGCCTTCATATCACCGTAATTCTCCGGCCGTTCCTTCACCGTTACGATCACGGAGGTTTCTCCGGTACGGTCATATTTATCCGTTGCGGAATAAATCACGGGATAGACGCCCGGCCGGTCTAAATTCACCCTGGAATTATCGATGACAAGCGAAACCTCCGGATCCATCTCATCCTCCACCGTGACACCGGTGCGATAGGCGATACTCTCTCCCACAAAAATGTTCCTGTTCTCCGCTCCGTGAATCACAGGCTTCTTCTCCGGATCATAGAGTGTAAGGGTCGGGGTAAGAAGCGTTCTGTTCCCGCCGGCATCCTCCAGGACAAGAGTCACCTCCTGCGTTCCCTCCACAGACAGCCGGACCGCCTGCTGGAAAAAGACCGAGATCTCCGTCACATCGGACATGGATACGATAAAATCCTCCGGACTTATCCTCTCACCGATGGCCCGGATCAGATCCCGCGTTTCTCCTACCGGTGCTACCGTATCCTGCACGATCAGCGTGGATTCCTTCGTCAGCGGTCCGTAGGACAGCGTCACGGGATATGCCCCGGTATGTGTAAGATCCACATTTGAAAGATCCGTTTCCAGAGCCACGAAGCCCATGGGTTCCTCTTCAAAATCCAATACGGTGGGCAGCGTTCTTCGCCCTGCCTCGACCTTGACCGCAGGGAGAATATTCTGATTGAACCGGGACATGAGGATTCCACCCGTCACCACCCCGCCGATCAGAATGACCAGAAGAGCGACCGTAAGGATCAGACGTATTCTGTTGTTGGATGTATTCTTCTTTCCCATATGTCTTTCCTGCTGCTTCTCTCTGCTTTGGATCACCCGAAATGCTTCCATACGCTTCGATCACTTTGCATCGATGTCTGCATGCTTCATCTTTGAAAGATATGCCCGGTCCACGGTTACATTTCCGTACCGGACACGATTGTAAAGGGCTGTCAGCTCCGGAAGCGCCACGTTGTACTCTTCCCGGATCTTTTCCTCTATGTCAGCCGTAGTATCTGTTTCCGAAGGAGTGATCTCTTTTTTATACTGCAGGATCCTTTTTTTGTAGATCCGTCTCGCCCGCTCCTCCATGGACATGGATTCCCGTATCCTTTGGATGAAGGAAGGATGTACGATCTTCGTTCTTCTGTCCGGCTGTACTGTTTCCACTACCCGCTCTGCCTCAGTCCGTTGATGATAACGTGTCGACAGAACGCGCAGGATCCTTGAAATGATCTTGATGATCACAAAGACCGCCAGGGCGATCAGCGCCCCCTTCAGAATAAATTCCAGGATATTGGTATACATTCCCGGTTTTGTCACTTCCTGACGCATCTGATGTGCGATCTCATGCGTTCTCTCCCTGCTTCCGAAACCAAAAAGATTCCCGATCCAGCGAAATGCCAGCACCACTCCGTAGAAGATTGCTTTCAGGATACTGAGTCCTGCCTGCAGAAATCCCACAAACGCATCCGGCAGATGCACTGCTTCCCCCAGCAGGATCGCCACGATCATGCATAGGAACAGCCCAACGATGATCCAGGAATTAACCTTCAGGATCTGCCGGACGGGAATCCCCCGCACATCCTTTGTGGAATCTATATATTTCTGGGTACCGTCTACATACAGGATCAAAAGATAAAATATAAGTGCCACCCCGGTCAGGATCGCAGCGATCCGCGGGAGTCCGTCGATATCATAGAGAAAGCCAAAGGCCGTTGCCAAAAGCCCCATTACGAAAATCGGCCAGGGGACATCCATGGCTTCGGAGAGGATCCCGCCCCTTGCCATAAAATGACAGGCGGTAAACATCAGTCCGATCGCAAGCCCGATCAGCATCCATTGTTCCATGGCGTCAACTGCAAAAATACTGTTATTCGCAGCTTCTATAACGTTTTCCGGCTCCGGAACCCTGATTCCTCCTGCCGTCTTTCCTACGGTCTGTTCCACAGCCGCTTTCAGCGGAAGAAGCCAGATCCCCACGCTCGCAGCTACGGTAAATAAGATCACGGGCCAGATATGCTCCACATGGGTCCTCAGAAAATAACTGCCCAGGAAAAGTACCGCCATCACAAGAAGCCCCACCCACGAAACATGCGGACGTTTCGTGGAGAGGAGAAACATTTCCATAAACAGGAGATAAAATGTATATGAATATAACGCCCGAAAGAGAAGACGCGCTTTTTCGGTTCTCATAACGCCTCCTGTATCGTACGATCCACTGCGTTTTCTTCGGACCATCCGGAAGGATCTGCCTCGGTCCCTGCGCACCGCACGCTGTCACCTGTCAAACTCACTGACTTCCCAGCCATAGAGATATGGCCGACGGGATTCAAAGCCGATTTTCTTATAATACGGTACCACGCAGAGAACCGTGGCATCCTCCCGGATCAGCCGATCCAGCCGAAGGAGCAGATCCTCTTTATAGTACGGAGAGATCACGAGATACAGCGTATTCCGGCTGACGGATTTCAGTTCCGCGTCGATCCGGCCGAGAAAGACATCCTTGCCCTGTGATTTCCTTACCATGGTAAGATATTTATCAATGGTGATGCCGTGAGACAGTTCCGAACCCATTCCGGGCTCCGTGATGGACTGCTCTTCTTCTGTCAGTCCGTTGCACCAGACGGATACCCGTTCCTTGTCCTTTAAATGGACACGCGCCAGAGAACTGGTAACTGAGATGGCCTCTTCCAGCAGGCGGTCAGCGCGGATCATGGAATCCGTATCCAGATTCAGCAGGATCTTCACCTCGGCATCCTGTGTCGGATCCACCAGATTCACCTTCCACTCTCCCGTTCTGGCAGACTGTTTCCAGTTAATGGAACGGTATGGATCCTGGGACTGATAATCGCGCAGCCCCCGAAAACTGAGGGGGTCCTCGATCAGACTGCGCCTTGCAGCCATCTCCCCGATCCGTCCGCGTGTCAGAGTTGCCAGTTCACTGACATCTATCTTCTCCGGGAATACATAGATTCCCTTTTCTTCCTTTTGAGACATGGCAAAAACACGGGACATGAAAAAGTCACGCACCATGATATTTACCGATTCTACACCAAAATGTCCCCGTTCCGATCCCCGAAACGCCAGCGTCCGCTGGATCTTCTGGTGTCCGAGAATGGAGAATACATCATTCCGATGATAATAATCCGTAACCACCGAATTCTCCATATCCTGAAACCGAAGGGCCCGATCCACAGAAAACTTGTAATGAAATACAGGCAGGGGCAGGGCCTTGTCATTTTCGATCTCCAGCGTAAGCTCGGCTTCTTCCCCGCATTCCATATATTCCCTGCTGAAAAAAAGCCCGGTTCTTAACCCCTTCTTCCAGTATTTTCGGTATAGACGTTCCTGTGCAATATAAATCACGCCTATCATCAACACGATCAATAAAAGATGCATAGGCAGTCCTCCTGCATATCAGTTCCATTTTTCTGTCGGAACCGGTACTCCCCGTACCAGCTCCCGGATCTGCTGTGCACCATCTGTAACTCCGACTGCCGTCATGACTCTGTGTCCAAAGACATAAGGTGCCAGAAAACGGACATCATCCGGGATCACAAAGTCCCGTCCGGAGATGGCCGCAAAACTCATGGACGCACGAAGAAGCGCAAGACTGGCTCTGGGGCTCACGCCCAAAAGAAGCCTGCCGCTGTTTCTTGTTGATTCCGACACAGCCAGAAGATAATCCCGAACCTCCGGTTTCACCGTCACTTCGGTAACCGCATCCGCCGCTTCTTCCAGCTGCTGTACCGATGCAACCGCAGAAAGTTCTTCCATGGGGCTCTGCCGCATGAACCGATCCAGCATGGCTCCCTCCTGTTCCTGTGACAGCGGCTTCATGGAAAGCTTCATCAGAAAACGGTCCAATTGCGCTTCCGGCAGAGGATAGGTCCCTGTGGTCTCGATGGGATTCTCCGTGGCGATCACCAAAAACGGCTTTTCCAGAGGAAGCGTTTCTCCATCGATGGTTACATGCCGTTCCTCCATGGCCTCCAGAAGCGCACTCTGGGTACGAGGTGTGGCACGGTTGATCTCATCCGCAAGAAACAGATTCGTGAATACCGGTCCCCGCATCAGCGAAAACTCCTGGCTTTTCTGATTGTAAACAGAAAGTCCGGTGATGTCCTGCGGCAGAAGGTCCGGTGTAAACTGCACCCGTCGGAAGGTTCCATCCACGCTTTTGGCAAATGCCTTGGCAAGACTGGTCTTGCCTGTGCCCGGCACGTCCTCCAACAGGACGTGCCCCCGGGACAGGATGGCCGTGAAGAGCAGCGTAAAGACCTCTTCCTGACCAACGATCACACGCTGAACATTGCCAAGAACATCTGTGTACAGGTTTCTGACATCTTGTAGATTCATAGTACTTACCTCAATGATGGGAACATGTAACTTCCGAGGAGCAAAGGGCGAAAAGTCCCTTCGGATTACAGGAAATACTCCACGCCGGATTCCATGATCAACTGGTTTTTATCACCATAGATGTTGATGTAATCTCCGTCCTGGCGCCGCTCGGAGTGCCCCATCTTACCCAGAACACGTCCGTCCGGACTGGTGATTCCTTCGATGGCCATGTAGGAACCATTTACATTGAAGTCCTCGTCCATGGTCGGATTGCCTTCCAGATCCACGTACTGTGTCGCTACCTGTCCGTTTGCAAAAAGCTTCTCCAGCCATTTGTCATTTGCCACGAAACGTCCTTCTCCATGGGACATGGGGATCGCATATACGCCGCCCAGCTCTGCCTTCTGCAGCCAGGGGGACTTGTTGGAAACCACCTTGGTATAGGCGATGCGGGACTGATGGCGTCCGATGGAGTTCCGTGCCAGAGTCGGTGAATTCTCACTCTGGGGACGGATCTCTCCGTAAGGAAGAAGTCCCAGCTTGATCAGGGCCTGGAAGCCGTTGCAGATTCCCAGTGCCAGACCATCCCGCTCATACAGGAGCTTCTGCAGCTCCTCCTTGATCTTCTCGTTCCGGAAGGTGGTCGCGATGAACTTCGCGGAACCGTCCGGTTCATCACCGCCGGAGAAACCGCCGGGGATCATCACGATCTGTGCCTGGCTGATCTCTCTTGCGAAGGCATCCACGGATTCCCGGATACCCTCGGCGTCCATATTGTTCAGGATGATGGTATGTACATCCGCACCTGCGCGAAGGAAGGCTCTTGCCGTATCGTCCTCACAGTTGGTTCCGGGGAAGACCGGAATGAAGACTCTCGGCTTTGCCACCTTATGCTTGCAGATATAAATATTCTTCTCTTCGTAAAGACCGGTATCGATCGTCTTTTGTTCCACGCCGGAAGCTACCGGGAATACCTTCTTCAATGTTCCGGTCCAGGCTGCCAGCGCTTCTTCCAGATCAATGGCAGCAGCGCCGTAAGTAAACTTCGGCTCTGCCGTTACGGTACCGATCACGGTTGCCGGTATTTCCAGTTCGGACAGCTGATCCGCACGTACCTCCATCAGGATGGCACCATAAGCCTTTTCTACCAGACCTTTCCCGGAGATACTCTTCTCGTCCAGAGCCACACCCAGCTTATTACCGAAGGCCATCTTGCTGACTGCCTCGATCACGCCGCCGAAGCCGATGGCATAGGCACTCTCGATCTGTCCCTTCTCAACCGCCTTACGAACAGCAGCATATTTCTCCAATGCATCGGCATAAACCGGAAGATCATATGCATCCCGGTCCACCTTCAGAAGGACAAGCACATTTCCGGCCTTCTTCAGCTCCGGAGTAACGATATTCTGCAGGGTGTTCACATCCACTGCAAAGGACACCAATGTCGGCGGAACATCGATCTCGTTGAAGGAACCGGACATGGAATCCTTACCGCCGATGGACGGAAGTCCGAGGCCGATCTCGGCGCTGTAGGCGCCGAGAAGTGCTGCCAGCGGCTTGCCCCAGCGGGTGGGATCCTCGGTCATACGCTCGAAATACTCCTGGAAGGTGAGACGGATCTTCGATACATCTCCGCCGGCCGCAGCGATCTTCGCTACGGAATCCAGTACCGCATAGCTGGAACCGTGATACGGACTCCAGGAGGAAAGATACGGATCATACCCATAGCTCATCATGGTGACCGTATCGCATTTTTCAGTCATAAGGGGCAGCTTGGCCGTCATAGTCTGAATGGGTGTCAGCTGGTACTTACCGCCGTAAGGCATGGTCACCGTACCTGCGCCGATGGTGGAGTCAAACATTTCCACCAGGCCACGCTGTGAGCAGACATTCAGATCTGCCAGAGTATCGAGCCAGGTCTTAGCCAGATCCGCCGGCTCTTCCACAGCGAAATAGCTCTTTGCTTCCGGCTGTTCTACCCTTGCGGTAGTTTCCTGATGGGCACCGTTGGTATTGATAAATGCACGGCTGAGGTTAACTACCTCTTTGCCCCTCCATTTCAGGATCATCCGGGGTTCCTCGGTTACGGTGGCCACTGCTACCGCTTCCAGATTCTCTTCCCGGGCATAGGCGATCATGGTGTCCACATCCTTCGGATCCACCACCAGAGCCATACGCTCCTGAGATTCGGAGATGGCCAGCTCCGTTCCGTCCAAACCGGCGTATTTCTTCGGCACCAGATCCAGGTTGATATCCAGGCCGTCTGCCAGCTCGCCGATGGCTACGGACACACCGCCCGCACCGAAATCGTTACATTTCTTGATGAGTTTTGCCACCTCGGGACGACGGAACAGACGCTGCAGCTTCCGCTCGGTGGGAGGATTTCCCTTCTGCACCTCTGCGCCGCAGGTTTCCAGACTTTCGGAAGTGTGAGCCTTGGAGGAACCGGTAGCTCCGCCGCAGCCGTCACGGCCGGTACGTCCGCCCATGAGGATGATGACATCTCCCGGATCGGAGGTCATGCGCATGACATTTTCCTTCGGAGCAGCACCGATGACGGCACCGATCTCCATACGCTTTGCAACATAATTCGGATGATAGATCTCATTTACAAGACCGGTAGCCAGACCGATCTGATTACCATAGGAGGAATACCCCTCTGCTGCCGTGGTGACGATCTTTCGCTGGGGAAGCTTGTTCGCCATGGTCTGCTTCAGAGAAACCGTGGGATCTGCAGCACCGGTAACACGCATCGCCTGATATACATAGGTACGGCCTGACAGCGGGTCACGGATGGCTCCGCCCAGGCAGGTGGCAGCGCCACCGAAGGGCTCGATCTCCGTGGGATGATTATGTGTTTCATTCTTGAAGCTTCCCAGCCAGTCCTGTTTCTCTCCGTCGATCTCCACCGGAACCACGATAGTGCAGGCATTGATCTCATCGGACACATCCAGGTCCTGGAGCTTGCCTTCTGCCCGAAGTCGCTTCATACCCATCAGGGCAATATCCATGAGGCAGGTAAACTTGTCCGGGCGGCCGGCGTTTATCTTTGCTGCGTCCGCCTTATACATTTCGAAAGTATTCTTAATAGGCGCAGTATAGGCACCTTCATCAAATGTCACATCCAAAAGCTCCGTAGCAAAAGTGGTGTGACGGCAATGATCCGACCAGTAGGTATCCAGCACACGGATCTCCGTCATGGTAGGATCCCGGTGCTCTTCCCCACCGAAATAATTCTGAATATGCTGGAAATCCTTGAAGGTCATGGCAAGTCCGAGGGAATCATAAAGCGCTTTCAGATCCGCTTCGCAAAGAGCGGTGAACCCGTCGAAGATCTTTACGTCCGCCGGCTCCTGGAATTCCATTACCAGAGTCGTAGGCTTGCTCTCATCCGTGATCCGGGAATCCACCGGGTTCACCACATAATTCTCGATATCCTTCTTTGCCTCCTCCGTAAGCTCACCGGATATCACGTAGGTAACACCGGAACGGATGATGGGCTCGGACTCCTCGGACAGGAGCTTCACACACTGCTCTGCGGAATCGGCTCTCTGGTCAAACTGTCCCGGAAGATATTCCGTAGAGAACACGAAATCCCCTTCCTCCTTCGGGAAGGTCTCTTCATATACGATGTCTACCGGCGGCTCGGAGAATACGGTAACCAGCGCTCCCGTGTAAACCTCGTCCGAGATATTTTCGATATCGTAACGGACAAGCTCACGTACATGGATGCCGCGAAGGCCCAGATAATCCTTGAACTCCTTCTCCAGCTCATTGGCGCGAACTGCATAGGCAGGACGCTTCTCGACGTAGATTCTTCTGACTTTGCTCATGATGTGTGCTCCTTTTTTTATATATGGTTGATATGGTTTCCTATAAATGCAGCTTCTTGATCATTTTATAGATCATGACATTCTGGTAGATCATAGGCTGTTCCTGAACGAAGAAAATGATCCCGTCCATGGGGGCCGTCACCTCGGATCTCACCCGCCCGTCCATGGGGTCGATGATATCCGCCAGCTTCTGACCTTTCCGCACCTCTTCATTTGTCCCCACGATCTGATGGAAGAAGCCTGCATCATCGGCTTTGATCGTAAGCATATCTTCTTCCTGCATGACCGTGGAAATATAACCGCCCTGGCAGTTATACCGTATGATCCCCATCCGGGACAGGAACCGGAGTACACTGGATACGGCGATCTCCGCATCCTTGTGATTGATCCGCTCCGTTCCTCCGGAGTAAATGGAGAAGGCATCCGTCCCTGCCATCTGCCAGTTGTAATTCAGTGTGGTCCGGTCAAAGGACCGGATGTCACTGGTTATAACATAGGGCAGTCCGAAAAGGTTCGCCAGATTCCGGCTTTCATGCCCTGTCTGCATCATTCGTACATGGGGAATGTACCGCCCCTGATGGTAAAAGCTCGGGAACTGGATCCCGTAACGGTATTCCTTCGTCAGCTCCAGGATCGTATGAGCGATCCTGCTGGTGGCGGTCCCGTTTCGGTTTCCGGGAAATTCCCGGTTGATATCCGTATCGTCCGACAACCAGTGTTTACGGCTGGCGTTCATGGCACTGTAATTCAACGATGGGATCAAAAGGATCGACTGATCCGGTGTGATGTCCCCCTCTGCTTCCAAAAGTGCCAGCTTCTGGCTGATCAGTGAACAGATGTAAAGCTGCTGATATTCATTTCCCCGCATGGCTCCAATGATGCATGCGGCTCGTTCGCCTTCACCGAAATGGTAGCCATAGATCGTATAGACTCCGCGAAACGCTGTGTTCATGGAGAATAAGTTTTCTTTTTTCATATTGATTTCCTGTTTATATCAAGGTAATACAGGCTTTCCTTTAACGCCCGACACTATGCTGTCCGTCTTACGCACCGACGATCCGGGCCAGAAGCGACCCTTCCTCGATCACCGGATATTCCCGCATGGCACAGATCACGCCGTCCTTTGGAGCCGTAACCACCTCCTCGACGGAGCCGGTGATCACATCGATCACATTTCCGATAACCGTGCCCTTCCGGACAAAAGCAGCCACTTCCACTTCCGGGATAAAGATCCCGCTGGTGTCCGAATTGATATAAGCCATCTCCGCATCGTTTGTCACCAAAGGTTCTCTCGGAATGATGGTTTCACCCTGCCAGATCCCAAGCTCTTTCATAAGCGCCAGGATCCCGTCCACCAGCTGATTTCCGTAAGCAGGATTGATCTTGTAGGCATAACTGGATTCCGTCACAAAGCATTTTACGCCGATCCGGTTCAGTTCATAGGCCAGACTGCCGCTTTTCACCTGATTGGAGGGATGGATCCAGATCATATCCGTATTCAACGCCCTGGCATAGGGCATCAGTTCTTCCACACAATCATCATTCATCCGGATCTGCAGGATCTCGTGAAGGAACATGTTGCTCCCATGCACATCCAGACAGAAATCCGCCCCGCGGATATCTTCAAATACACAGAACGCCGCATATTCTCCCATGACGCCGCTGGGCGAGCCAGGGAAGAGGCCGTTCATTTCCAGCTCCGGCCCGGGAATTTCCCTCGTTCTGGCTTCCAGTCCCAGTGGATTAAGGGACGGATAGACATCTATGATCCCGGTCAGCGATTTAAAATCCTCCTTGATCCGGCGAAGCAGTTCATAACAGACATACTGCCCCTGAAGCTCATCACCGAAAATGCCGGACACGATACAGATCCTCTTCTCTTTTCCGGTGAGCGTTTCCGGTGTCAGTCTGTTTTTTTTGATCTTCATGACTTCCTCCACCATCAGATTGACGGAGGCGACGGTTTCTATCATGTTTTTTCCTCAAATCGTAAGTTATTTGTTGGTTTCCGGGTTTATGCATTTTTACGGTTTCCGGGTTTATGCATTTAATCAATTATCGGCTTCTGTATTTATATCAATTACACCGTTTACAGGTTTTGTATTTACATTGTTTAA
>CAMPAX010000058.1 GCA_946633495.1 uncultured Lachnospiraceae bacterium
CGGGAGTCGTATATCGAAGCAGGGTTCAAGGACTATCTGTCAAAACCCATCGAGCTAAAGGAACTCGTAAAGAAGCTGAAGCAATATCTGCCATCGGAAGCATATGAAAGCGCTCCGGAAGCATATGAGAGTGCTCCGGAAGCATATGAGAGTGCTTCGGAAGCGGTTACGCCGCCCCCTGCGGATCATCCGGGCCTTGGATATAACGAATCAGCCCTTCGCAGTGCAGGGATCGATCCCGATACAGGAATCTCATACTGTGCGGATGATCCCGCATTTTACGGAGAGATGCTGGGAGAATTCGCACGTGACAGCGAAACAAAAGCAAAGGAACTGGGGGCATGCTTCGACGGGGAAGACTGGCGGGGATATCAGGTGCGGGTCCATGCCATGAAGAGCGTGCTGAAGACTTTGGGAGCAGCGGCCCTGTCCGAAAAGGCTCAGACGTTGGAGCATGCGGCAAAGGAAAGTGATACAGAATTCATCCGAAAGAATCACGGGGATTTTCTGGAAGCTTATCGGAAACTGGCCGCGGACATTCGCGGGGCAGGAGCCTGAACCGATAATGGAAGCAATATGATATTACTAAACGATTACCTGAAAGACCTCTACGGTCAGAAAGTATATAAGATTTCCCTGAATGCCGGTTTTACCTGCCCTAACAGGGACGGAACCCTCGGGAATCGCGGCTGTATCTTCTGTTCTGCAGGAGGAAGCGGTGAATTTGCCGGTGATTCGAAAAAAAGCATCACAAAGCAGCTTGAAGAGGGAAAGGCGAGGGTGGCGGCGAAGGTTCGCGGCGGAAAGTATATCGCATATTTTCAGGCATTTACGAATACCTACGCACCGGTGGATCGTCTAAGAAAAATGTACATGGAGGCGGTGCAGCACCCGGATGTGGTCGGTATATCCGTTGCCACCCGGCCGGACTGCCTTCCGGAGGAGGTTTTGGAGCTCCTTTCCGAGATCGACCATATCAAACCGGTCTGGGTGGAACTGGGGCTGCAGACCATTCACCCGAAGACCGCGGAATATATCAGAAGAGAATATCAGCTGGAGTCCTATGACCGGGCAGTCCGGGAGCTGAGGGATAGACACCTGCAGGTGATCGTTCATGTCATTCTGGGACTCCCGGGAGAGACGGTATCCGATATGGTGGAGACGGTTCGGTATGTCTGCGACAGCGGAGCTGCAGGGATCAAATTGCAGCTTCTGCATATCCTGAAGGGAACCGATCTGGCGCAGGAATACCGGGAAGGAAAGGTCCGGGTGCTTTCGGAGGATGCATACATAGACCTGCTGAAGAAGTGTGTCTCCGTGATCCCAAAGCAGGTGGTGATCCACCGGCTGACCGGAGACGGAGATAAGAAGCTGCTCATAGCGCCGCTCTGGAGCGCGGATAAAAAACACGTATGGAACCGGATACGGACGGAAGTATTATCGGAAAAATGACCGTGCGGGAATCAGGAGACTGTTGAAAAAGAAGAGACGGAAACGGTGAGGAAGAGATAGGATCGGAGGTTTTCCATGGAGTATATAACCCTTGAATGTATCAATATCAAGAAGCTTTTTAATCGGTTTGATTATGAGATCGATCTTCGAAACGGGGAGGATGTCAGTATCCTGATTGCCCCCAACGGCTGCGGGAAGACCACGATCTTCTCGCTGATCACATTTATCTTCAAACCGACGATCCAGGGATATCGCAGGATCCAGAAGATTCCTTTTGATGAATGTGAATGCGTTCTGTCAAATGGAAAACGACTGGTTCTAAGGTCAAAGGAAACTAAAAAACCTTCATCAAGAGCCGAAGCATATTTAGAGAATTACCGAAAGATGGTTCGGAATTCATTAGATATGGGTGCCGAGATAAAGAACCGGGAACTGACACTGTCCGTGGACGGCGTGGTGATCAATTATTCAAAGGAGATAGATAAACTCCAGACGAAAATGACACCGGATTATTTTGCTTATATGGATGAATTGGATTCCAGTGAGGGGAGTCTGGTGGAAATACGTCCCCGGGAGAGAGCCATGATCGAGCAGACAGAGCGCTTTACCGCGGAGATCGTGGATACTCTGGACAAGCATTCGGCATATCTCAGTGTGAATTTTATTACAGCGGACAGACTGCATTCCGGAAATGGTGCATCCCATTGGAACCGGTACATGAACCGGTCCATGAAATATGGGACGCAGGAGGCAGTGAAGGATCCCATCCGAAACGCTCAGGAGGACACTTTGGACCGATACCGGAGGATCCGGGAAAAATATGCCGAGCTCCAGTCCAAAGTAAAGGATGAACTGCCTCAAAGGTATCTCAAGGTGGATGAACCGCTTTGGGAATATGAGGAGTTTGAAAAAAGGTGGAAGGATTATGTGAAGGACATTGAGAAGTATTATGAGATCGGTCTTTTGGACTCCGCGGATACGATCCTGAATGTTAAGCAGCTAAAAGATCATTACAGGAATAAAGGCGCGTTCCTTACCGTGTATCTGGATGCATTCTCTAAAACGTTGAAACCGCTGGAAGAGCATTATGCGAAACTGAAACTGTTCGCGGACATATTCAATCAGAGAAACCGGGTTACCAGGAAGACGATCTCTTACGGGAAAAAGGGGATCATTCTGAGGGTGAACGGAGAGGAACTCCCACTTGACTGTCTTTCATCGGGTGAGAAAAATGATTTTGTGATGTTCTTCGATCTGATCTTCAACACAAAAAGAGACGGCCTTGTTCTGATCGACGAACCGGAGATCTCCCTTCATATCGAATGGCAGCAGACCTTTCTGGATGCGCTGGTCGAGATCTGCACACTGAACGGACTGCAATCCATTGTGGCGACCCATTCGCCGAATATCATCAACGGTCATCGGGAGCTGTTTGCCGAGAGAGGTATCGAGTATGAAGCAGAAAGAGATTGAACACTACGTTGAATTGCTTGCATCCAACATGGCGCTTCAGGCGAACTTTGCAGGGTTTGCCGGCACATCAAAAAAGATGCTTCTGGTAGAAGGAAAAACGGATCAAATATTTATGAAAAAAGTTATCCGTGAGGATGTTCGCTGTACCACCGCAAATGGTGCTTTTTCCAATGAACAAATGCGCAGCATGTCTCAGGACGAGATGTCATTTCATCATAAAATGGTGATCATGGAAGTGGTTTACGGTCTTGCGGTTTTCCCGGCGTTGATCCGGACAAAGGGGCTGGAGAAACTGAGCCTGTACGGACTGGTTGACAGAGATTTTGATCCGGAAGAGGCGCATACCAATACGAAGAAGTTGTTCATCACCGATACACATGACCTTGAAACGCTGATGTTGTCAAGCGATTCCGGGATTTTTTCCAGACTGGAGAAATGTACCGTAACGGAAGAACAGCTGCACACGGCTTATTTTATATCATATCAGCTGGCGTATCTCCGAAGTGCCATAAACCAGAACGTTCCGAAGGAGTTTTCTACCACCCCGATCCGCGCCGGGCTATATGATATGGACTATGACCGATTTGTGGAAGAGGGAAGGATAAGTGTCCCCAGGCTGATCCTGTATATGAGCGAATTTCGGGAAAATGGTTTTTCGGAACAAAAGACGGAACCCATCATAAAGAAAGTACTTTCCGCTAAAACCATAAAAAGCAAAACGGATAAGGACGGAACCTGGAAGCAGTCTGCAGACGGCTTTCACCCGGGGCGGATCAAGGATTTTTTTGAGATAGTAAACGGACACGATATTCTCTCCGTTCTGAGATACTATAATCCCGAGGCGAAGGAGGCCTATGCAAGATGTAAAAGCTACGCGATGAACAGACAGTTCGAAACGGACCTCATCAATACTTACGATTTCTCTATGTTTAAGACCACGGAATTGTACAGAAAAATGAAAGCGGAGGAGATCGTATCATGATCCGGATCCGAAAGTGGACCATTCCTTTCATCATTTTTTTTCTGATCCCGGGGGTGCTCTGCGGCGGTTCGGGGTCCCGGGCAGCGTCCCGGGTTTCTTTCGATGAGAACTCTCTTGAATGGAAATGCAGGATCACAGGGGATGTGACAGAAGGAGAATACCTGACAAAGCTTTTGGGAATGGGGGAGGTCACCCGTCAGTCGGTGATGGAAACGCTTCGTGCAAACTGGGACGAAGGACTGTTCTACCATGGCTCCGCTTACAGTACCACACACAATGATCCCGCTTCCTGTGTGAATTTCGGAAGCCGGCAGTATATGGGACGGGAACGGAAGGGCTATGGGTATAACTGTACCGGATTTGTGGCGTCGGTTCTTTACTATGCAAATGGCGGATCCACCGAGGATGCGCTGCATAAGATGAAGGACCTGTACCGCCCGCTGTCCCGGGGCGGCAGCTTCACGGACGGAACCGGGTGGTATTATTTTCTGGAAAATAAGGTGAAGGTTTTTTATCCGGGTGAGGTTACGGATGTGGAATCCATCCAGACGGTCATGGGTGCCGCGGATCGGGAAGGGAAGTTACGGGAGGGATATATCCTGTTCTTCTGGCCGTCCACCGGATGGGATTGTCATTTTGGAATCTATGCCGGAAAGGGCACGGACGGCGTTTACCGGATGTATCATGCGGCAGGGACGCTTCATAGCGGAGTGAAGATGAATTCCTCCATCGATCTTACGCCGGTCACTTCGGAAGGACCGTCTTATATGTATGTGATCCCCCTTCCGGATGAAGAGGGAGAGGTTCCTGTGGGAGAACCCGGCTGGCAAAAGACCGGGGGAAAGCAGTATCATTTTTACAGAACGGGGAAGATGACCTTCGGGTGGTTTACCGAGAAGGGAGAATGGTACTTCTTCGATCCGGCCACCGGTGAGATGGCAGTCGGATGGAGAGAAGTCAGCGGAAAACGTTATTATTTCCTGGAGAATGGCCGAATGGCCAGAAACTGTATGTATGGGGTGTCGATCCTGGACCCCGACGGAGTGCTTTGGACGCCCGGATGACGGCAGCGCTGTGACGCGCCGCCGCTCACCGTTCGTGCTGTCACCTGATCATTTGATTTTCAGGGACTCCAGAACTGCCTTGGTTTCCGGGCTGTCAAACTTGAACCCTGCACAGGATACACGTACCGGTTTTCCGTTTGCGGTTGCATACAGCTCAAAGCCATATCCGCCCCAGCCGTCGCTGTACTGGAATCCGGTCCAGTCGATATCACCGAACTTGCCGGATACATCAACCTGCTCATTGGTATAGGTTGCCTTGTTCTGATCGTATTTCTGTTTGTAGATCTCTTCCTTCTCCATCTTGAAATCAAAGTAGGAGAAATCGGATTTCTTTACCGAACAGTAATGCGTATCGGTCTCATCCAGGCTGTCACCTTTTCTGAACTTCCAGCCTTCCGGAACACCGACGGTGAAGTCACCCCAGGTTTCTGTGGATGCGATGGTTACGGATGCGGCAGCAGGTGCTGCTTCCGTCACGGCTTCGCTGGCAGCAGGAGCGTCCGGTGTCGGAGCGGATGTTGTGGTGTCACTGCTTCCGCCGCATGCTGCCAGGCTTGCGCATACGGTGATGCCGGCAAGCACAACGTAAAGTTTCTTCTTCATGATCATTTACCTCCTTCTGCGTCAGGTTTATGTCCATGATAATGGTTTACCTGACACTGTCCGATGCAGTTCATCGATGTAACATTTTCAAAGTCGGATTATATCATTCGGGCATGAAATGTCAAGCGTTGAAGGCGGGGTGTCTTTCATCTGTTAAAATGAGTCGGAATGTGTTATCATATATCCGGCTCTGACTTGGTTTGCTTTTGGATAAAGGTAGCTTTATCCCTGTAACGAAGTCTGAATTATAAGAGAAGATCAGGATATAAAAGATATAAATGGAATAAAGGAAGGATTTTATGAGAAACAAAAGCTGCAAAAAATGGATCGCGGCAGCACTTGCGGGTGTGCTGCTTTTTGAAACTGCGGGGACCGGGTCTTCGGTGTCTGCTGCTGCCGTAGAGGGTTCTGCGGATGAAACAACGACAGAGAACCAGGCGGATTCTTCTAAGAGGGGCTGGGAGGCAGATATCCCTTCCATGCTCGCCGCCGGAAGTTATGAGGAAGGAGTCGTAGTGGTCGGGATCGACCGAAATGCTCCGGCTCCGGACAGGATGCGCGGAGAGGATGGCTCCGTGGTGAATACAGGGACAGAGATGCTTCTGGAGGTTTCCGAAGAAAATGTGCTGCCGGACGCTGAGGTTTCGGAGCCGGAAGAGAAGGGAACCGATGATCCGACTGCGAATGGACAGAGTGCCGGCGGAGAAGATGAGAAGGATACCGTCAGCATAGAGATCGTACAGGACAGCAGTAAGTCTACGGAAGAACTGCTCTATGAGCTGGCAAAGGATCCGCGGGTTGTTTTCGCGGAGCCGAATTACATATCCGAAGAATGCACGGATGAAAGTGCGGATGATAAGAAAGTTTTTGATTATCCCTCGATCGCGGATGGGATTCCGGGAGTCACTCTGGCGGATCCGGATGAGATCGCCGATCTGACTCCGCTTCAATGGGGATGCTGGGATGCAATGGCACCGACATTGCTAAGCCCCAAGGGAGATGCTTCCGTGCACGTTCCGAATTTCGGCCCCACGGGCAGGAATATGACGCAGGAACCCATCGTTGTGGCAGTGATCGATTACGCGATCGATTATACCAATCCGGATATTGAAGGCGTGATGTATCATTTCACGGAAGAGCAGCAGGAGCTTCTCGGCTGCGACGAATACGGTTACAATGCCTGCTGGCAGCAGCCCTCCGGACAGATCGTCCTCGGTGAGGGAAGCCATGGAACCCATTGTGCCGGGATCATCGGTGCTTCATGGGATGGTCATGGTATCAGCGGAGCGGCTTCCAACGTGAAGATCATTTCCATCCAGAACAGCTTTGGAGATGGTAAGACCTCTCTGATCAATTCCCTTCGGGCCTTTGCATTTATCGATAAAGCAAATGAAAATGGCGTCGGTATCCGGGTGACAAGCAATTCCTACGGTCTGGTCCAGCACAGTGTGGCTTTTGATGCGGCGGTTCGGGAAGTGGGTGAGAAATATGGCGTGGTTTCCGTTTTTGCAGCCGGGAATTCCGATAAAAATGTCGGCATTGTCACTGATGTGACAGATACATTAGAGGATAATCCGTATGCCATAGTGGTAGCTGCGACAGATCCGTCCGGAGAAAAAGCATACTTCTCAAACTTTGGAGAAGGCGTGGTGGATTTCGGGGCACCGGGGGTTTCGATCCTTTCCACGGTTTCTTCCGATCGGGTATCTTATCTTGCGGATGCGGTTCCTTTGAGCAACCTGTGTTATGAAGGCTTTGAGGAGGAGACTTCTTCATCAGGGATCGAGATTTGTGGCGCGAGATTTTTGAATCAGAAAGTAACGCCTTATCCGGATGGACAGGCGAAAAGAACAGCGGAGGATGAACCGCATTTTGCAGGAACACATGCGGCGAAGCTTGTGCTTCCGGCCGGCTCCGGTTTAAAGCGTGCTGTGGAATTCCGGCCCGGAGACCTCAGCGCTGTGAAGGAACCCCTTTATTTCGGGTTCTCATATTATACGCCGGATCAATATTCACAATTAGGGATTTACGCGAAGAACAAAGACGGTGAGTACGTCCTTCAGAAAAAGGCGATGAATGAGACGAGTGGGTTTGGTTCGGGCTGGCATTGCGCCTCGGTCCGCCTGGATCGGGATGTAGATCTCAGTGATCCGGAGATTTTGGCTCTTTATTCAACCTCATCGGAAGAGACGCCGCTGTATATCGATTCCGTCGGGCTCGGAACGAAATGCGTGCCTTACGCTTACATGTCAGGAACCTCCATGGCCTGTCCTCTGGCAGCGGGAGTTGTGGCGGTTCTGGCTGCCGAACATCGTGAACTGGACGGTATGGAGCTGGCTTCTCTTGCAAAATCCAGTGTTCGTTCGGCGGCTTCCATGCGGGGGATCACAAAATCCGGCGGTATCCTGGACCTCGGAGAAGAGGCATACACGCCGGCACCGGTGATCACGGATGCATCCTTTGAAAATGGGGACATCATTTTGAAAGGTACTTCCTTCGGGAAAACACCCGGACGTCTTCGGGTGATCCGCAGAACTGTGGGAACCGATCCGGTGACAGTGTATGACTCTTCGAAAGTGAAGAACGGATCGGGGATCTTCTGGAGTGATAAGGAGATCGTTCTGTCATATCCGGGAGAGGCGGCCGGACTGGTGCAGCTGATGGTGGAGAATGCTTCCGGCAAGACAGGATCCCGGGAGTTTATGCTGGGTAAAAGTAAGAATATATACGAGAAAGAACTGCCGCTTTATGAGATGCAGGAGATCCTTACCGTGCCGAACGGTCAAAGTATAAGAGAAGATTATGATACCGAAGGAATCCTGACCGGACTTGGCGGGAAGCTTTATTATATCCCGACCATTACTATGGTGGAAGAGACCCCCGCATCAAAGAAGATGTCGGTCTTTGATCCGGAGAATGAAAACTGGGAGGATGCACCGGAGCTTCCGGAACCGCTTTCCCATATATCCGCAGCGATCTATGAGGAACGGCTGTATGTGATGGGAGCTTCCATGGATTATTTCAACGGGGAGATCGCGGAGCAAAGTGGCAATCCCGCTATGAGGGTCTATGTCTTTAATCCGTATATCAACCAGTGGATCAAGGTATCCTCGGAAGGGGTGATCTTCGGACAGTCCATCGTGAATTACAATGAGGAGCTTTTTGTGGTAGGTGGCACGGAGGTCTCTCTGTACCAGCCCTATGAGGGGGCAGTGTCCTCTCTGATGAAGCTGGATCAGGAGATTCTCTGGCCCAGCCTGGCGGCGAAAGGAGACACGATCTACGTATATGATGCGGAACAGTATCTGTTTGGAGTGATCCGGGATCGGAAGTATAATGATATGACGGATGCACTGCCGGAGATCGTGGACTATTACGATATGGATTCGTCTGAGAATGCATGGGTAAGGCAGGGGACTCTGGTTACCGTGGAGGATGGGATCCTTCTGGTGGGACCGGCACAGAAAGCCACCGCTTCTGATGAGCAGATCTCGGATACATTCCTTCTTCCCTATGAAGATGTAAAGTTCAGACCCTGCGCAAGGAGGATGTCGGACGGCAAGGTGAAAGCCTCCGCCGTGGCTGCCTACCGCGGATGGATCTACGCCATCGGAACCGCAACCAAAGAACCGGGAGAATTCTTCTTCCGTGCCACAGCCATGGAGACCGGAGAATGCTACGGGGATATACCGAGAAAAGAGGATACCCTGAAGTGGAAGCATAACAAGACGGGCTGGTGGATGGTATATCCGGACGGAACCTGTCCAAGGAGTGAGTGGATCCGGGTAAACGGAAAATGGTACTATTTTGCCGAAGACGGTTACATGGCTGCAAATGAATGGCGGGACGGCCGCTGGCTGGGCAAGAACGGTGCATGGACCTATGACGGCATCGGTGAATGGAAGTCGAATAAGACCGGAAGCTGGTATGAGGACAGCCTTGGCTGGTATCCGGTAAGCCGCTGGCAGAAGATCGATGGGACATGGTACTATTTCAACAAGAAAGGGTATGCAGTGACCGGCTGGCATATGCTCAGCGGGAAGTGGTATTTCTTCCGGAAGGACGGCTCCATGCTGACAGGCTGGAAAAAGTCCGGCGGGAAATGGTACTACCTTGGTGCAGACGGCGCCATGGTGACCGACGGCAGCATAACCCTTCCCGGAAAGGTGACCTACAACTTTGATCAGGACGGCGTGTGTCTGAACCCGTGAATCTGATCCTTTGAGGAAGGATCGGAATTAAGTTACGGAAGGAGGAATATCAATATGGCTTATCGGTTTTATGGATGGGCCGGGGCAACCGTGCCGACGGTGTCGGATGAATACCCCGGCATCAATACCCCGCAGGATCTGTATGACGCCCTCTGTCATGTCTGGTGCGAGTATACCTGTGCTCCCCGGTTTCGGGCAGAGTGGAGCATGGAGAATCAGACTCTGGGACAGTGCAGTATCACAGCATTTCTGGTACAGGATATCTTCGGCGGAGAGGTTCGGGGGATCCTCCGGCCGGGCGGGAGTTATCACTGCTTCAACGTTGTGGGAACTGCAGTCTTTGATCTTACCAGTGAGCAGTTCGGGAATGAAGTGCTGGATTATGATGATTATAAGGTACAGTCCAGAGAGGAACATTTTTCCAAAGAGGAAAAATACCAAAGATATGAATATCTGCGGAAGGAATTAAAGAATTACACGGCTGAGCTGATCAACGTCTGAAAAGCCGAAAAAACGGGGATACGATCCTTTATCTGTGGTCGTATCCCCGTAATTTTTCAGTTTATCTGTTTGTGATGTATTCGCCCCTGGCACGCTTTAGATTCTTCGCGGCATACATCTTTTCGTCTGCTGCCTTTAACGCTTTCATGACCTGATACTGATCCGTCAGCGTGGTGACGAAGAAACCGTTGCTGGCGGCTACCGTATAGGGAAGATTCGTGGAACGGTTGAATTCCTGAAGATTTTGGTCGATCTTGTAAATGATCATATTCGGGTCGCACTCTCCGAAGATGACTGCAAAAAGCTCATCACCGCCGAACCGTGCCGCAAGAGCATCTTTCGGGCAGGCCTGAACCAGAGCATCCGCTACGGCACTGATGGCACGGTCTCCGTCTGCATGACCGAAGTTGTCGTTGATGTATTTCAGACCGTCCAGATCGGACATGATCAGAGTCACAGGCTTTCCGCTGTATTTCCGGGATTCTATGACCTCTGCATAAACCTTACTGAATCCAAGACGATTATAGAGTCCGGTCAGAGCGTCATGACGGTACATGGAATCCATTTTACTCAGGAGCTTTCTCTGGTACTGCAGATTCACATACCCGCCGATCCCCATGTTCAGGGCGTTTGTGATGCTGGCGGAACGGGAATAGTCCGTAATGGCGTAGCCCGGGAAGAAGTAGCATGCAAACCCAAAGGGACGGTTCAAATAATCCAGGGCATTGAAGATCAGGGGGAAGCCCCGGTCTGCCAGTTCCAGGATCCGGTCACGGTACCCGCCGGAAAGAACGGACTCCTTCGGATTGATCGTGAAGTCATAAAACTTTTCATCCGGAAGCGGAATATGTTCGAAACGGTGCTCCTCCGCATAATCCGCATCATTGATCAGATGCAGGTCTCTGGGAAGAAGTTCCTCCTTTGGAACCAGAAAATAATTCTTCTCCGGGT
>CAMPAX010000059.1 GCA_946633495.1 uncultured Lachnospiraceae bacterium
CCTCCCTCGGTGATCCATTTCAGCTTTGTAAGTCCGTAAGCGTCACGGATCTTTGCCATCGTATCCATCCACTCCTGTACGCACACCACCAGGATGGCATCCACGTCCTCATGTTTCTGAAATGCTTCAATGGTGTATGCGATCACCGGTTTTCCCAGCACTTCAATAAACTGTTTCGGAATATCCGCTCCCACCCGGCTGCCGATGCCCCCGGCCAGGATGACTGCGATATGCTGTTCACGGTTCTTCGTTTCCAACTTCTGATTCATCTTGTCTTCACTCGCTGTTTTTTTACACTCTGACCAACCAAAATTCATACAGTTTGGGCTATGCCGGATCTTCTGTGGATCTCCTGCGCATTCAGAAGATCATCCACTCCATCCACTTCCGTCCATGCCTGTCCGGCGATATCCCTGAAAAACAGGCAGAAGTCATGGAACATGATCATCTGTACCAGACTGTCCTCAAAGAACTGGTCGTACATATTATTGTTGATCATGGCATCCACTTCCTGCTTAAGCAGACGGCTGGATACCGGATCCAGCTTCGTCATGCAGCTGTATTTTGCATTGAAATTTTCCAGCTTCTTCGACATCACAAGGACCTGATCATCCTTGATCACCGCATTGTAGGCTCCCGGTTTCCTGCAGGAGCTGTCCACAAGCACATAGGGGAAATCCGTAGGTTTCGTCAGATATTCGGATACGATCTCATCGGAGAATACCACATCGCCGTGGACGATCGCCACATTTTCACGTTCCAGATAGTCCCGCGCAAACCAGAGGGATGCGATGGAGTTTGTCACCTCATAGAAGGGGCTCATGACAAACCGGACATTCTCATCCTCCAGTTCCTTTCGGATACTGTCTGCAAGATAGCCTACAACCACAACGATCTCGGCGTCCTTATCAAAATGCCGGATACTGCGCACCATGCGCTGCAGCACCGTCGTTTCCTCATCCAGCTTATAGCTGGTCTTCGGGTAATTCAGAGTCAGCGGCTGAAGATTGCTTCCTTTCCCTGCCGCCAGAATGATATATGTCATATGAACGACCTCTTTTCTAATTCTATATTGCCCGCTTTCATAACCAGCGGCACGCTCCTGATCAGGCCCCATGGAAAAGATCAGTTCATATCCAGCATCTCCAGCCGGCATTTTTCTGCTTTTTCCAGCGCCTCATCATATTCCTTCTTATCTACTTTCTCACCATACATCGGCAGGGCCAGCAGGGAGTAATTCTTTGCAAAATGATACCACTGTTCCTTGTGGATCCCAACCACCTGACCCTTACTCTGTTTCAGCATGGTCCAGTGCATGAAAAAGAATCCGGTGATGGCGATATATGCGTAGAAATGCCTCTTCTGTTTCTCCGTGGGCTTATGCCGGTAATAGGTAAAGAGGATCCGGTCCACCTCTTCCAGCGTATGCTGCCCTCCGCAGATATAGCTGCCGATATCGAATCCGGGATCTCCGTATCCGCCGTACTCCCAATCGATGAGGTAGATTTCTTCTTTATTGATGAGGAAATTCACATCCCGGGCATCTCCGTGGATGTTGCATTTCCGGATCCCATCCGTCTCTGCCAGTTCTCCGAGACGATAGATACGGTCCCGGATCTCATTAAACTGCGGGAAATGTCCGTACTTCTCCGGAGGGATCTTTTCCCTGATCCCCTCTGCTTTTTTCAGGACATCAAAATTCCACCGTACATGGCAGGGCGCCGCATGAAGTCTTCGAAACAGCATCACTGCCCGGACCATATCATTCAGATCCTTATAATTGAAATCGTAGTGCTCGATGAACCGTCCGATCCGCCAGCCCTCATCCACGTCCATGGCCACCAGGGTAGTGTCGATCCCGGCATCCTCCACCACCTTCTGCATGATCGTCTCGCGTCCGCGATCCACCAGAGCATCCGATCCAAGTCCGGGATGCCGGTAGATGTATTTTCCTCCCCGAAGCCGGAAGGAAAGCACCACATTTGTCATCCCTGCCTGTACCGGCACCAGTTCCTCCACATCCTCCGATCTGCAGTCAAAAACCTTGCAGATGTTGGTGATCACAATCTTTTTACTCTCTTCAGTGAACACGCCACCGGTGGTCTGAATATCAGCCATTGTTCCTCCTTGTCAGGATAATAGTTATCCCTCTTCTCATTTTACAACATATTCCCTGTATGGTACATCCGGATCCATGATATTCTTGTAATGGAACTCCCGATCCTTCATGGACGGAAACTCCATATAGGTATCCCCGTAAATGCTCCGCAGATACCGGTCAAAATTCACCGGAATCTCCACTTCGATATTCTCAAACTTCCGCGTCATCAGCGGATAAAGTTCGGATTTTTGATGCATATACTGATATCTGGTATTCTTCCCGTATCCGAAAGCAACGGCACTGAATCCATCAAACTTCGTTTTACTGTACTTCCGGCACACCAGATCAAAGCGACGACAGATCCGGATCGGATCCACCGGTTTCAACAACAAAAGAAGCAGATTCCCCAGGATCCTTTTGGGCAGCCCGCCCTTCACTTCCTGTTTCCCATAGACCTTCAGCAGGCACAGATACCGCATCAGCTGAACATGAAAAGCAAAGCGCTTGCATTTCCAGGTCTTTGCGGGATCCGGATTCCGATCCATGGGGAAAATGTCAATGTAAATCCCATTATGGCAATCCGGGTTCTCTTTGAAGGTCGGCGTAAGGCAGGTGGTGTTACAATCCACCAGACGGATCCATCCACGGAACCATTTTCCATTTTCGGTCTCCGTGGTCTGAAGGAAATACGGCTCCTTAAACTCATCCGCCAGTTTACAGAGCTTGTTATAGTCCGACCGGGACATGATGAAATCCATGTCATTGTCCCAGGGAATAAATCCACCGTGACGCACCGCTCCAAGCTGTGTTCCAAATCCTGCCACAGGGCGGATCCCATGCTTTTTGCAGACACGATACAGTTCTGCGGTCAGTTTCAGTTCTACTTCCCAGATCCGCTTCTGCTCTGCGGTCACCTTCCACTCATCCATGATTTCTTCGTTCAGATTGAACTCCGGATTCATACTCATTTTTAATTCCTCGTTCTTTCACATTCCGACGCTTTGAACCGCCGGTGATGGTAATACAGTCTTTTTTATTGTACCATTTTCGGAAGTCGGATTCCACCTTTTCCTTGCATGATCTTCCGGATAGCGCCCCCTTCCGGCGGTAACGTCCTGTTGCCGGCCTTTCACTCAAAGGCGCTCCCGTAATCTATGCAAAAAGATTTGATACCGAATATACAAGAAATGCCACGATCCACGCCACCACACACTGAAGTGCCACCATGGACACCGCCCATTTCCTGCCCAGCTCCCGCTTCACGGATGCAATGGCCGCAACACAGGGAGTATAGAGCAGACAGAACGCAAGAAGCGACATGCCCGCCGCCGGTGCGATGATGGAAAGAAGCGGAGCTCCCATAAGCAGAACCTGCAAGGTGGAGACCACACTTTCCTTTGCCATAAAGCCTGTGATCAGCGCTGTAACGATCCGCCAGTCGCCAAAGCCCAGCGGGGTAAAAACCGGCGTGATCCAGCCGGAGATCTTCGTCAGAATGCTTTCACTCTTCGGAACCATGCTCAGTCTGAAATCAAAGGAGCTGAGGAACCAGATCACGATCGTGGCAATGAAGATCACGGTAAAGGCACGTACCAGAAAGTCTCTCGCCTTCTCCCAGATCAGCCGGAGGACATTCATGATCCCCGGCAGCCGGTAATTCGGAAGTTCCATCACAAAGGGTACCGCTTCGCCGCGAAGCACGGTTTTCTTGGACACCAGTGCCATTATGATCCCCATCAGGATACCGAAGCAGTAGACACAGGTAATGATGAGTCCGCCATGCCCCGGGAACAAAGAGGATATGATGAATCCGTAAATGGGCAGCTTTGCCGTACAGCTCATGAACGGGATCAGCAAAATGGTGAGCTTCCGGTCCCGTTCCGAGGGAAGGGTCCGGCTGGCCATGATCCCCGGAACCGAACATCCGAAGCCGATCAGCATGGGAACGATACTTCTCCCCGAAAGTCCCAGCCGGCGGAGTGGTTTATCCGTTACAAACGCCACGCGCGCCATATAACCCGTATCTTCCAGAAGTGAAAGGAAGAAGAAAAGCACAAGTATGATGGGCATAAAGGAAAGGACTGTTCCAACCCCCGGCAGGATTCCTTCCGTCACCAGAGAATGGATCACCTCATTTACATTCATGGAAACCATGAGCTGGTCGATCTTGCCGGACACAAAATCGATTCCCTGCTCCATCAGCCCCTGCAGCCAGGCTCCGATCACATTGAATGTCAGCACAAAGATCAGTGCCATGATACCGATAAATGCAGGGAGCGCCGTATAACGCCCGGTAAGGATCCGGTCGATCTTCTCGCTTCGCTCTCTTTCTTTGCTCTGCACCGGTTTCACCACCGATGCCCGTACCACCTTCTCGATAAAGGAGAAACGCATATCGGCGATGGCTGCGGCCCGGTCCAGGCCACGTTCTTCCTCCATCTGGAGGATGATGTGTTCCACCGTTTCCTGCTCATTCTGTGTAAGCCGGAGGGAACGGATCACCCGGGAATCCCCTTCGATCACCTTATTTGCCGCAAACCGTACCGGAAGCTTTGCCCGGACCGCGTGATCTTCGATCAGATGCATGATGGCGTGCAGGCATCGGTGTACCGCGCCGCCATGATCTTCTTCGTCACAGAAATCCCTGTCTCCCGGACTTTCCTGATATTTCGCCACGTGAATGGCATGATCCACAAGCTCATCGACGCCTTCATTTTTTGAAGCGGTGATGGGAATGACCGGGATGCCCAGCATTTCCTCCATCACGTTGATTCGGATGGAGCCGCCGTTCCCCCGGAGCTCATCCATCATATTCACAGCCAGCACGATGGGAACATCCAGTTCCATCAGCTGCATGGTAAGATACAGATTCCGCTCGATATTGGTAGCATCGACGATATTGATGATCCCCCTGGGGTTTTCCCTGAGGATATACTGTCTGGATACGATCTCCTCACTGGTATAGGGAGACAGAGAATAAATACCCGGCAGATCCACCACTTCGGTATTCGGATGGTTCCGGATGGCGCCGCTTTTTCTGCTGACGGTAACGCCGGGGAAATTTCCCACATGCTGATTGGATCCGGTGAGCTGGTTGAACAGCGTGGTCTTGCCGCAATTCTGATTTCCCGCAAGAGCAAAGGTAAGCTTCGTTCCTTCCGGCAGCGGGTTCTCCGTGGCCGGGTCATGAAAGATGCCTCCCTCCCCATAGCCGGGATGGTGGATCCGGACCTCTGTCTTTTTACTCTTCCCTAAGTTTCTTCCGGATCCTTTTTCAGATTTCTTTTTCAGAGACGATTCGCTTTCCGAAGCCTTTGCGGAGCTTCGCGAGGCATTCGGTTCTTCCACCAGGATCCCTGTTGTTCCGGACGTATCCCGAATGGATTTTTCCGCAATCTCGATCTTCTCCGCATCTGACACCCGAAGGGTCAGTTCATAGCCGTGGAGCATGAATTCCATGGGGTCCCCCATGGGTGCATATTTAATAAATGCAATCTCCGCTCCCGGGATCACTCCCATATCAAGAAAATGCTGGCGCAGCGCTCCCTCTCCGCCAACAGCTACGATCCTTGCCGTTTTTCCAGTTTCCAAATCACGTAATGTCATGTCGTCTCCGAAAAAATCCCAGATTCCGCTTCGCTCCTCTGAGACGTTGATGTCCTTATTTCGATCATGTGCCTGTTGATTATTTGTCGAATGATCATTTGTCGATTGATCATTTGCCGATTGATCATTTACCGATTGATCATTTACCGATTGATCATTTGCCGAATGACTATGTGTCCGTCATGTATCAAAAGTATTTTACAACGAAACACCTGTTTTTTCCACACGAAAACACTCCTCGTGTCAGCGCTCACTCTCGGTTCCGTCACCCGTCGGCTTCTCCGCGCAGGATTCCAAGTCCATGTTCCAGTGGCGGGAGAAGAAATTCCAGGCACTCCTGAACTGCCTTCGGGCTCCCGGGAAGGTTCACGATCAAAGTTTCCCCCCGAATCCCGCTGACCGCTCTGGACAGCATGGCCCGGGGTGTGATCTCCATGCTATGCATGCGGATCGCCTCACTGATCCCCGGAGTTTCCCTTTGGATCACCCTCTTCGTTGCCTCCGGCATCCGATCCCTTTTTGAGAACCCGGTTCCTCCTGTCGTAAAGATCACATCCGGCTTTTCCTGATCTGCGATACGGAGCAGCTCCTTTGCCAGCCCGTCTTCGTCATCCGGAAGAAGATGCATGGATACAACCTTATATCCGGCCGCCGTCAGCATTTCCGCGATCTTCGGGCCGCTCTTATCTTCCCGTTCTCCTCGGAACGAACGGTCGCTGGCGGTGAGCACCGCAGCTGAAAAATGCGGTGAATCGGAAGGGTTCTTCTCCGATTCCAAAGCTTCGGTTCCGGCTTTCTCTGACATCCTGCTCCCCGTATCTTCATCGCCTTCGAGAGATAATATATCCCCGCACCGGATCACTCCGCCGTGGAGCACCCTTGCGAACACTCCCTCCTTCGGCATGATACATTCTCCGGTTCTCTGCATGATCTCGCAGCCACTGTGACACCTTTTTCCGATCTGCGTAAGCTCCAGCAAAACCTCGCCGCACCGGAATCTGGTTCCGATGGGATAGCTTTTAAAATCAAAGCCTTCCACCAGCAGATTCTCTCCGAAAATGCCCGGCGGAAGTTCCACCGCACCTTTGCTTCTGTCGCGAAACGCCGAAACTTCCTCTGCGGAAAGCAGGCTGACCTGTCTTTCACTTCCCGCATGCGCGTCCTTCTCCAGGCCAAAATCCTCGATAAGCCGGCAGCTTCCTGCATTTTTCTTCACAGTTCCTTTTTTCTCACTGATACATACAGCTATGACCTTACCCATAGATCCCTCCATCACCCTCTCCGGGGTTCACGATCAACCCCCGATCTCATACATGCCCCGACGTTCCCTGGCACCTTTCGTCTCGCAGAATTCGTGCCGCTCCGGTTTCTGCTTAATAATCCACTGAATCGCAGTCCTTAATTCCTCGTCCGTACTTCCCGCCCGCATGATCGCCCGTACGTCCAGTCCATCCGGATAGTACAGGCAAAGCTTAAGCTTCCCTTCCACCGTAAGCCGGAGCCGGTTGCATTCCGAACAAAAGGCATGGGATAGCGGGCTTATAAACCCGATCCGTCCCTGAAACCCATGAAAATGAACATATTCCGCTGGTCCCCGGTCTTTGGGATCCAAAGCTGCACTTTCCCCGCTTTCCTCCCGGCCCGTCCCCTCTCCGGGAATTCCGGAAGCTGCCTTAACGCTGTTTTTCATCACATGAAGCGGCTCAGCAGCACCGAACCGTGCAGCCAGCTTCTCCAGGATCTCCGCCTCGGAAATCCCCCGAAATGCCTTTGCACACCCCATAGGCATAAGTTCGATAAATCGTACGTCAATCTTCCTCAGCCGGGCATATTCAGCAAGTTCCGTAAGACCGTTCTCGTTGATCCCCCTGAGGGGAACACAGTTCAGCTTCACCGGAAGCCCCATTTTATAAGCAAGATCTATGGATCGTTCCACCTTATCAAATGCATCCATTCCGGTAAGCTCCCGAAAGGTGTCCGGATCTTTGGTATCCAGACTGATATTCACACTTTCCAATCCCGCTTCCCTTAGCTCCTCGAGCCGTTCTGCCAGCAACGTGCCGTTCGTGGTCATAGCGATCTTCGGCCTGGCGGGAAGCCGGGACAGAGACTGCATGAGCCCCACGATCCCGCGTCTTACCAAAGGCTCCCCGCCGGTAAGACGAATCCGGCAGATCCCCATTTCCGTGAGGATCCGGGAGACCCGCAAGATCTCCTCTAATGTCAGCACGTCCTCATGTTGGAGGCGGCTGATCCCCTCTGCCGGCATACAATACCTGCATCTGAGATTGCATTTGTCAGTCAGAGAGATTCTGAGATAATCTATAGTTCTTCCATATGCGTCCTGTAAACTCATGGCTACATCCTGTCTTTATTTGATAAATACGTCAATGAAGGTCTTCTTCTCCCTGTGACGGATCTGTGTTCTAAGTAGGATATACTGAAACCGGTTTCTGTAACAGAGGATCCCGACGGGATAAACCTTTCCCGTGGTGTCCATCCATTCCAGAAACTCCCAGAAGGCGTTCAGATTTTCTACCGATATGAACAATCCGTCAAAACGCTGTCCCGCCTGCTCCTTCTTCCGGATCAGCTCCTTTGCATTTTCAAACAGATATTCCGATGTTACTTCATAATATTCGGGAAGCCCTTTTCCGGAATCGCCGATTGCAAGAACCCTTTGTTTCATCTCTTACACCCCCTCACCTTTGCAGGTAGTGTCAAGTCTGACACGATTCCTGTGCACTGTCTTAATTTCCAACACCATGGATCATCCAAAATCTGACCGGTGTTCAATCCTCTCCTTTGCGGCATGATCACTGTATACCAAAACCGCCTCATGACTGAAGGAACATCAGGTGTTCCGGATCCAGCCGGAGAGTAAAACGTCCCGAAAGGACATTTCCTTTGACACTCTCCCAGGCATCCTTTCCAACGATCCATGTGAGCAGCGCATCCGGGCTGTCCAAAGTCATTCCTTTCTGCCGAAAGCAGATCACCACTGAAAATGTATCCTCGATCACTCTCTGCAGCACACAGTCAAACCGATTCGTTCCCTGTGTCACGGAAAGCTCCGGAGAAGTATTTTTCGGGAAAGCCTCCTCCATCATGCTCTGATCTTCCTTCCCACGGCGAGGGTCACCGTCCCTGCCGGATCTTACGGAGGCAGAGTCATCGGAAACAAAGTCATCGGGACCACCTTCATAGATAAAATAATGAGCGCGGTATCCGATATGGGAAGCCTCCTTTGGGAGTTTTACGTTCCCCGGATCAACCAGGATCCCCCAGTCCGCCGCAAAGAAGCTTCCGTCTTTTCTTCGTTCCAGCCCGGAAATATTCTTGCAGCCGGTAAGTCTTGCCGCCGCCACCGTCTTTGGCCGGTCAAAGAAGGGTTGTCTTTCCTGTACTTCCACAACAGTTCCGTCGTCCATGACACCGATCCGGTCCGCCATGCGATAGGCTTCATTTCGGTCATGGGTAACAAGGACGGAGGGGCCGTTAAATTCCTCCAGGATATCCAGAATCTCATGTTCCATCCGGGTCCGCATATAATTATCCAGTGCCGATAAGGGTTCATCCAGAAGGATTGCCTTCGGCCTGACTGCCAGCATCCTTGCCAGCGCCGTCCTCTGACCTTGTCCGCCGGAAAGCTCTGCAGGATACTGACCCGCTACATCCGTAAGACAGAACCGTTCCAAAAGACGTTCTGCATAATCCCTGTCCTTTGCCGTGCAGAGAATATTCTGCCGCACCGTCATATTGGGAAACAAAGCATAGTTCTGAAAAAGATAACCGATCCCCCGGTCTCTCGCAGGCACATTGATCTTCTTCTCCGAATCAAAGAGAACCCGGTCCCCCAGCAGGATCCGCCCGCGGTCCGGTCTTTCGATCCCGGCGATACATCTCAGGGTCTGAGTTTTCCCGCAACCGGACGCACCAAGAAGAGCGAACCTTCCCTCCTCCGTAGAGAACCGGCTTCGCAAATGAAAATGACCGATCTTTTTTTCTATGTCTACCGTTAACTGCATACTGTTCTTCCTCTGGTCCCTCGGAACGTAAGATTTCAGCCATTTGCAGAAATCCGCCCACGCCGCCGGAATCCATGACCTGTAAGTACATTCATCAGGATCAGGATCAAAAGCGAAAAACCGGTGATGATCGCCACCCAGCGAAATGCCATTTCCCGGTTGCCTCCCTGCATGGCGGTATAGACCGCCACGGACATGGTCTGTGTCTTCCCCGGAAGATTTCCGGCGATCATTAAGGTTGCGCCGAATTCTCCCAATGCACGAGCAAAGGAAAGCACCGTGGCCGCAGCGATCCCCGGCCATGCCGCAGGAAGGATCACCTTCCTCAGGATCGTGAATTCCTTCATTCCCAAAGTCCTTGCAGCAAAGATCAGATCCTCATCCACCTGCTCAATAGCTCCCCGGGCCCCCCGGTACATCACCGGAAACGATATCACGACCGCTGCCACGACTGCTCCCTGCCAGGTAAAGATAAGATTGATCCCCACTGCGTCCAGGAGGCGACCCACCGCTGAGTTCTGTCCGAAAAGGATCAGTAAAAGAAACCCCACCACCGTCGGCGGCAACACCAGTGGGATGGACAAAAGTCCATCCACAACATGTTTTGCTCTCCGAAGGTAGGTCACACCCCACGCTGCAAAAAGTCCGAGAAGAAATGTGAAAAGGGTCGAAGCAGATGCGATTTTCAAAGATATCCAAAGCGGTGACAGTTCCATACGATTCCTCTTTCTGCAAACAGCGAAATTCTACTCCGCCTTCACAAATCCATATTTTTCGAACACCTTCATGGCTTCGTCACTTTTCAGGTAGTTCAGGAACGCCTCTGCCGCTTCTTTATTCCTGCTTGCCTCCACAACCCCCGCCGGATAGACTACCTTATCACAGGATCCCTCCGGTGCCTCAGCTATGATTTTTACTTTCTCTGTGGTATAGGCATCCGTGGCATAAACCACACCGCAGTCCACTTCATGGGATTCAACCCATGTCAGTACCGTCCGGACATCCGTTCCGAAATTTGCCTTCTTTTCCACCACATCCCAGAAACCAAGATAACTGAAAATACTCTTTGCGTATTGTCCCGCAGGAACGCTCTCCGGCTCACCGACGGCAATCATTTTTACCTCATCCTTTTTTACATCTTCGAAGGAGGTAATTTTCAGTGTGCTGTCTGCCGGTACGATGAGGACCACCTTATTCTCCAGAAGATCTGAAACTGTATCCTCTTTCATGAGGTTCTTTTCGGTAAGAGCCTTCATCTGTTTTTTTGCTGCGGAGATAAAGAGATCCGCCGGAGCCCCCTCTTCGATCTGCGTCTGCAGCGCCCCGGAGCCCGCAAAGGAAAAGATCAGATCAATATCTTTATGCTGCTGCTCATACATAGTTTCCAGTTCTCCGCATACATCCGTAAGAGAAGCCGCCGCAAGGACCACGACCTCTGTTTTGGTTTCGACAGCTTCTGTCTTCTTCTC
>CAMPAX010000060.1 GCA_946633495.1 uncultured Lachnospiraceae bacterium
CCTGGATGAACTTCCATGAGGAACGCAGGATACTTATCCGATTCAAACGGCAAATGAAATCCCATCAAAGAAAGAAGCAGCCCATCGCATGAAAATGGACTGCTTTTTTCAATTATTCTTTATCTGATCCGTCTTCCGAAGGATCTTCCTCCGGGGTCTCTTTCGTAAAGGTTTCATCCTCTGCGTCCGCTTCGGATTCATCTCCTGCCGAAGGATCTGCGTCTTCTTTCGAATCCTCTTCGTCTTCGGAGCCTCCCAGCAGATCGTCCTGTGATTCGTCCACATCCGCCCCGTCTGTATCAGGAAGTACTTCCCTTTGCAGCTCCTGCTCCTTTGCGAACATTTCCCAGGGCTTCGGTGTATCATCCTCCGGTTCTGTGTTCTCGGACTCGATCTCTTCCAGATCCGCCGCAGTGGGCTGTCCGGCATTCATCGGTCCCGGAGCGTACGGGCTGTGGAATACACGGTATCGTCCTTCTTCAGGGTCCTTTTTTTTCTCTTTATGATCCGCCTCCGAAGATTTCGAACGCGATTTATCCTTACTGCTGTCCTTATCGCTGTTCTTTACTTTGTCCTTATCGGACTTCAAAAGCGAATCGCTGAGCAGGCGCTTTCCGATCTCTACCTTCCTGCCGGATACTTTCTCATAGATCTCTACGAATTCCTTACCGGTGATGGTCTCATGCTCATACAGGAACTCTGCGATGGCATCCAGTATGGCTTCATTCTTCTTCAGTGCCTTAAATGCCCTTGCGTACGCACGCTTGATGATCCCCCGAACCTCATTATCGATCTTGGTCCCGGTCTCATCCGAGCACTGCTGTACGGAACGGCGGTCCAGATACTCTCCGGTGATGCCTTCCAGCTGTACCATGCCGAACTTCTCGGACATACCGTACATGGTAACCATCTTCCGTGCTTTCTCCGTCGCCTGCTGGATATCCGACGCCGCGCCGGTCGTTACTGACGGGAACTTCAAAGCTTCCGCGGCACGACCTGCACAGGCGATGACAATATCCGCCTCCAGCTCCGCCTGGGTCTCCAGAGATTTTTCTTCATCCGGTACCTGCCATACATAACCCAACGCTCCGTTTGTACGGGGAACGATGGTGATCTTCTGTACCGGTACGGTGTTCTTCTGAAGCACTGTCATAAGAGCATGCCCCGTCTCGTGGAAAGCCACAAGGCGCTTCTCCTCATCCGACAGGATCTTGTTCTTCTTTTCCTTACCTGCAAATACAACCTCAACAGACTCGATCAGATCCTTCTGGGAGACAAACTGTCTTCCCTTCCGAACCGCCAGAAGCGCAGCCTCATTGATGATATTGGCCAGATCCGCGCCCACGGCACCGCTTGTGGTCAGCGCCAGCTCGTGCAGATCCACGGTCTCATCCTGCTTAACATTCTTTGCATGTACTTTAAGGATATCCTCGCGCCCCTTCAGATCCGGACGTTCCACAACTACCCGACGGTCGAAACGTCCCGGACGGAGAAGTGCCTTATCCAACACCTCCGGGCGGTTGGTTGCCGCCAGAATCACGATACCCTTGGAGGTGTCGAAACCATCCATCTCCGAAAGCAGCTGGTTCAGTGTCTGCTCCCTTTCGGAATCCCCGCCCATATGACGGGTATCACGGCTTCGGCCGATGGCATCGATCTCATCGATGAAAATGATGCACGGTGCTTTCTGGTTTGCCTGGCGGAATAGATCCCTCACACGAGAAGCTCCGACACCCACGTACATTTCCACAAACTCCGAACCGGAGATGGAGAAGAACGGCACCTTCGCCTCACCTGCAACTGCCTTTGCCAGAAGTGTCTTACCGGTTCCCGGAGGGCCCACCAGAAGGGCACCCTTCGGAAGCTTCGCTCCGATGGCCAGATATTTTTCCGGCTCATGCAGGAAATCCACCACCTCTGCCAGGGATTCCTTCGCCTCTTCTTCACCTGCCACATCTCCGAAGGTTACGCCCGTATCCTTCTGCATATCATAGACCTTTGCATTGGACTTTCCTACCCCCATGATGCCGCCGCCCTTGGAAGCTCCGCGCATGATAAGCATCATCAGGATATAAAATGCACCGATCATGATGGCATAGGACAGGATCGTCCGCAGCATGGCATTTCCTCCCTCATCGATCTGAGAGAACTTGACGCCGGAATCCGCCAGCCGGTCCACCAGATGTAAATCGTCGGTCCGTACCACATAGTACGTCACTTCCCGGTTCACATCCGTCTGCTCCTTCGGTTTAAAATAGATTTTTGAATTATAGATCTCTACAGATTCAACCTGTTTATCCTTGACCATGGTGACGAATTTATCGTAGGACACTTCCTGTTCACCGGAGGATTTGAACTTGTTGAACTGCTGCCAGAAGATCAGTGTCAGGATCATGGAAATGATGAGGATCACGATGGTTCCCGAGAGTCCCGGCCGCTTCGGGCCTTTTCCATTATTTCTGTTCTCGTTGTTATCTTCCATATTTTCCGTTTTGCAGCCTTTTCTGAATAATGATTCCTGATGGTTCTGAAAATTCAATGATTCCAACAGGCAGCCGATATTTCCTGCTCCTGTTGGAATCAGTTCAGATAATCAGGTTCCGACCGGGAAAATCATCCCCGCCCGCCTGTCTTTACTTGTAAATGGGATACTTGCTTGTGATGCTTTCCACCAATGCCATAGCCTTGGCGTCATCACGATCGATGATGGCAGCCTTGAAGGCATCTGCGATCACGAACATATCTTCTTTCACTGCTCCCCGGGTTGTCACTGCCGGAGTACCTACGCGGATACCGCTGGTGACAAAAGGAGACTGAGGATCATTCGGAACCGTGTTCTTATTCACCGTGATGTGAACCTCATCCAGAAGCTTCTCCACTTCCTTTCCGGTAAGTCCGAGATTCTGCAGATCAACCAGCATCAGATGATTGTCGGTACCGCCGGACACGATATTGAAGCCGCGCTCTATCAGTGCGGATGCCAGCGTAGCTGCGTTCTCAACCACACGATCCATGTATGCCTTGTACTCAGCGGAGAGCGCCTCCTTGAAGCAGACAGCCTTGGCAGCGATGACATGCATCAGCGGGCCGCCCTGAATTCCGGGGAATACTGCCTTGTTGAAGTTGTACTTCTTGTTGACTTCCTCACTGCAAAGGATCATACCGCCACGGGGTCCCCGCAGGGTCTTATGGGTTGTGGTTGTGGTAATATCAGCATAGGGAATGGGACTCATGTGATTTCCGGTAGCTACCAGACCGGCGATATGTGCCATATCCACCATAAGTACCGCGCCCACCTCGTCTGCGATCTCGCGGAACTTCCTGAAATCAATCTCTCTTGCATATGCGGACGCACCGGCAACGATCAGCTTCGGCTTGCACTCCTTTGCGATACGGAGAACCTCATCGTAATCGATCCGTCCCTCGGAATTTACGCCGTAAGGCACACAGTTGAAATATTTACCGGACATGTTTACCGGACTTCCGTGTGTCAGATGTCCGCCGTGGTCCAGATTCATCCCCATGAAGGTATCTCCCGGCTGCAATACAGCAAAGAAAACCGCCATATTTGCCTGTGCACCGGAGTGTGGCTGAACATTTGCATACTCAGCGCCGAAAAGCTTCTTCGCACGCTCACGTGCCAGCTCCTCAACCACGTCAACATACACACAGCCGCCGTAGTACCTTTTCCCCGGGTAGCCCTCTGCGTACTTATTGGTCAGATGAGAGCCCATAGCTGCCATAACCGCCTTGGAAGCGATATTCTCGGAAGCGATCAGCTCCAGATTCTGATTCTGACGGTTGTACTCATCCGTCATTGCCTTGGCTACCTCCGGATCCGTGAGGAGGACCTCTTCAAAATTAAACATGTCTTTCTCCTTTCGCATTAAGGGTCGGTCCCTTTATCATATTTTTTCCAAACTGACAGGATTTTTTCTGAAGCGGGGCATATGGCTCCCGCCAATCTTACTAATTATCATAGAAATGTGCCATTTCGTCAACTGTTTCTTATCCTCCGCCGGGATCGGGCATCCACGATCAAACCTGAATCTGTGACAGCACTTCCCCGATCTTCCCCTGGATCAGGATATCCGCAAAGGAATCTCTGGAGGTCGAAGCCAGATTGATCACCGCCAGATGCTTTCCATGGAAATAATCGATAAATCCCGCTGCCGGATATACGACCAGCGATGTACCGCCGATGATCAGAAGGTCAGCTCTTGCGATATGATCCACTGCCCGGCGAATCACGGAATTATCCAGTCCTTCCTCGTAGAGCACCACATCCGGACGAATGGTTCCGCCGCAGCTGCATTTCGGAACTCCCGTGCTCTCCGCAATGTACTTGATATCATCATATCTCTTACCGCAGCTCATGCAGTAATTCCGAAGGGTGGAGCCGTGAAGCTCCAGAACCTCTTTGCTGCCTGCGGCCTGATGAAGGCCGTCGATATTCTGAGTGATGACCGCCTTCAGCTTGCCCTTCTCTTCCATCTCCGCCAGCTTTAAATGTGCCTTATTGGGCTTTGCGGAGGTTATGATCATCTTATCCCGGTAGAATTCATAGAACTCTTCTGTTTTCCGCATAAAGAAGCTGTGGCTGACGATGGTTTCCGGCGGATACTTGTATTTCTGCGAATACAGTCCGTCCTGACTCCGGAAGTCCGGGATCCCGCTCTCGGTGGAGACACCGGCTCCGCCGAAGAATACAATGTAGTTCGATTCATTGACTGCCGCCTGCAGTTTTTCGATTGCCCCTTCCATATTCGTCCCCCTTTTTACAAATCAGCCCGGCTGCTCTCCCGTTGCATCCGGATTGCCTCCCCCGTCCGGGTCGGTGGTTTCCGTGGTTTCCTTCTCCTTTATCTCCAGAGTAACCTTTCCGAGAACAGTCACAGTGGTATTCTTCGGTGAAGCATACGACAGCTTCATGACATGCTCGCCCGCCGGAAGATCCGTTGCATCCACGGAAAGCTGCAGAGAATCCTTATTCACCTTTTCAATATCCGCTTCCAGCCCCTTCAGCCGGATCTTGAAGGCCGTTGATGTCTTCAGCGTGTAGTCATAGGATACATTCATTCCCATCATGGCGATATCGGAAGCACTGACCTCAATCTCCCGAACCGTCTGCTCTTCCACGATGATATTCACCGCCACTTCACTGTTGGTATCCGCAAGAATCACCTCATCCGGAAGATAATCCGTGATCGCCACATTCATTTCCTTGTTCTGATTCAAACCCTCCACGGAAATGTCTTCGATATAGATTGCATTTACTTTCTTCAGAACCTCTTCCGGTCCTGCCACAGTCACTTCCTGCGGATTATAGTTCAGCTCCACCACGGAATAGCCATCCTCGGGCGAACCCTCGGATTTTAATTTCAGCGGAACCGTCTTGGTCGGATATACAGTAAGATCCACCGTCACCTCCGACACGCTGAGCTCGATGGGACGATCCGCCATGGATTCACTGTAAGCATTCATGCAGACCGGCGTTACCGTCTTTTTCAGATTCGCGCTTACGCCTCTGGCATCAACACTTGCACGGACCTCGGTTACCCGGTCGATGATGGACTCCGGTCCCTCGATCCGGATGATATTGGGCGTCACCTTCACGCTGCCGATGGCATAGCCGTCCGCCACGTCTCCGTTTGCGACAGCCTTGATGGGCAGCTCCCGTGTCACCTTATCTTCAATGGTGAGATTCATGACATCATCCACGGGATGGATCTCTATGGCAGAGCCGATCCGGGATTCCTTCGCCTGCACATGGATCTGCGCAGAATTGGTGACTGACAGATCCGCCAGATCCACATAGGCATAAAAATCGCTCACAACAAGCTGATCCACCATGGATCTCGGACCCTTCACTACGATGTCCACCGTATCATCACTGATGACATCGTAGACCTTTCCCATCTCTTCGATCTTTTCTCCGTTCTGCTGTTCCACCGGAATATTGTAAATGGTCTTCGTCATGGAATAATCCGAAAGATTCATGACGATCACCCAGAGCAGAACCGCCAGAACGAGAGAAATGATCTTAAGCCCCAGATGGTTGAATATGCCTTTTACGAAGGAGCGTTCCTTATTATTTACGTTCTTTACCCCGTTCTCCGCCCCGTTTTTCTCTGCGGGTTTCCGTTCCAACGTTCTGACCTCCCTTCTTCCATCTTCTGCGCTTCGGCTCGATCTGCTTATCCTGCAGAAGCTCCAGCTGTTTCCGAAGGGAATCATCATTCAGATTTCGAACCAGCTGACCGCGGTAAGCCACGGACACTGCGCCGGTTTCCTCGGACACGATAATGGTCATACTGTCTGTATTCTCACTGATCCCAAGTCCCGCACGGTGCCTGGTTCCCAGTTCTTTATTCACGTCACTCCGCTCCGTCAGCGGAAGGTAACAGGTTGCCGCCATGACACGGTTCTCCCGAATGATCACCGCACCGTCATGCAGAGGTGTATTCTTTTCAAAAATATTTACCAGAAGCTGTGTACTGACAACCGCATCAATGCTGATGCCGGTACGTTCATACTCTCCCAGGGGTGTATCATGCTCTATTACAATAAGCGCTCCCGTCTTGGCCTTGGACAGTTCCGCTGCCGTCCGGACAAGCTCATACACAGTCTTATCGGAAAAACGATCCTCCGTCCCGTCCCTCTCATCCAGATTCAGGAACCGGTTCAGCAGACGCTTCCGCCCCAGTTCGTCCAGTGCCCGCCGAAGCTCCGGCTGGAACAGGATGATGATGGCGATGACAAATACACTGACAATGTTCCTTGCGATCCAGAGTATGGTATTCAGCCGGAGCAGCGCTGCAACACCCAGGAAAATGGACAGCACAAGAATGCCCTTCAGCAAGGTCCAGGCACGGCTTGACTTGAACCAGAGAAGGATATGGTACAGAAGGTATGCAATTATGATAATATCCAACACATCCGTCCAGGTAATACGCGGAATGTAAAACCAGTCGAAATATGTGCGGAAAAATGTACCTATACCGCCCATTTATCCTTTGATCTCCCTGTCTTGGCAATAAGCTCCGGACGAGGATCAGCCAAGATCCTCAAAATCATCCCCGGGAAGTTCTACATTTTTCTTCTTTTTCGTTTGTTTCTTCTTACCCTGTTGATTCTTCGGCTTCCGTTCTCCGGAATCTTCAAAATCATCCAGAGATTCTGCCGGTTCCTTCGGCAGATCCCCTATGGGTTCTTCATATCTTTGTCTTTCGATCCGTTCTGCCCTGGCTTTTCTTGCCTCTTCCACACGCCGGGCCGCCAAAAGCTCCGAACGATTGATCCGTTCCGCCTTTTTCTCAGCCGGATCCTCACTGCTTTCACCCGACTGCGGTGCAGGTTTCGGACTACCTGTCTCTTTTCCTTCTTTTACGGAATTCTCCAATGCATCTGTTGCCGCCGGATTCATCGGAAGCTCTCCTGCCGGACGGGGATGTCTCCTCCTGTCTTCTCCGTCCATCGGACGCCCCGGACGTGCACCGTCCTCTCCTTCCATCGGACGCCCCGGACGACTCCCGTCCTCTCCTTCTACCGGACGTCTCGGACGGGAGCCGTCTTCCGGACGTGCCCCTGCTGCTCCGCGTTTCTTCTTCGGCGCATCCAGCTTCGGAACCGCCTTCACATAATAATAGTATTCATCATCCTCGAACTGAACCCGTTCCGTCCGTTTAAAGTCCAGAACGCCTTTACAAAGTTCCATCAGAACGCAAAGGCAGAATCCCACAAGAGATCCTGTAAATGCGGAAGAAACGTCCACTGTCTCCTTAAAGATCGCACCTGCCATAATGGTGAACAGCACATTGAATATCACCCCTGACAAAATCGCCGCATAATGTGAGAACGGGAATGACAACTTATAGACGATGGATGCCGCCGCAACCGTAAACGCAAAGACAAGCATCAGCATCTGCATTTCCTTATTCTTCAGGAAATGCTCCACGAAGTATTTCAGAACCTCAACCTTCGAATCATCCTCCGCAGTCGCCAGCTGGATCTGTACGTCCTGTACCACGCCGGAAAATACGTGAAGAGCCACGCCGAACGCTGCCGGGATCGCGCCACGCAGTCCGGTGATCATCAGGATGATCAGCGGCGCCATGTACGGGATTCCGATGGCGTAACAGATCGGTACCAGGAAAATGGCATATGCGTGCTTCGGGAAAAACCGGATATACACGCAGTACATGAACATGAACACAACGGAAAATGCCAGACCCACTTCCAGATTGACCACAAAGCAGTTTGTACCGATGATCGCACCGGCCGCAAACACCATAAACGGATCCGGAAGGACCGCACAGAGGACCGAAACTAAAAAGATCACCAGCTTCCGGTCAAAAAGATCCATGTAATGAAACATGGTATGAACATTTGAAAATACAAGATAGCACCAGGCCAGTCTCAGGATCGGGAAGATAATGTCCTGAAACTTCCGGATATAATCCCGGATCTTATTCTTTATGCTGAACAGCGTTTGCATTCTGCTTTCCCCTCTCGCCCATGATGATCTCATCCAACGCCGGATCATCTCCTCCGATGCTGCGGCTGACGCGGATCCGGTCATGGTACTGCTTGACCTTCTCTTCCTTGTCCTGCAAAGTGATGAGTCGTTTCAGATTCCTGTTATATCGGATCAGGCCTTTCTTGGCCATCTGGTATCGGACGTTGTAGATCAGAAATGCGATCACATAGATGAACAGCAGAAAGCCCACATAGCCCATCATCAGTTTTCCGATGACGCTGAAATAATCCATGTTATTGATCTCGGCCAAAAGTTCTTCAAACTGGTAAAACGCATAGGCCGCCACGGTCAGCCAGTAGGTCACCGTAGCCACAAGAATGGCTTTGATGCAGCCCAGGCGGACATAATCTTCACGGTAGTAGCGTGCCAGGACCATATCGCCGTATTCTTCATTTTTCTCATAAATGCTGATCCTCGTCATCAGACGGATCTTTTCTTCGTCCAGCATATGATGTCTCCTTATCTTCTCCTGCTCCTGCAGAAAAACACACTCGGTTTTATTTTATGTTATCAGCGTCAAAATAGCAAGTATTGTTTTCAGCACATCAGGGGCATAGGTCCCGCCGCGTATTGGCGGGCATAATTCCGCTCAGAACTGTCCTCGAATAATCGTACAAAAAACCGACACCGGGCCGCCCTGCCCGATGTCGGTTGACATAAAATATCAGATATCCTTACTCGATGGAGTCGATGATCTCAAGCGTACGCTCCCGGTTCATCTTCACGCAAAGGTCGATAAAGTCGGAAAGCGGAACGCCGTTCATCTGCTTGTTGCCGCGGACATTTACGGAGACGGTCTCCTCTTCGGCTTCCTTATCGCCAAGAACCAGGATGTACGGTTCTTTATACTTCTTGAAGCCTTTGATCTTGGTCTTCATATTCTCATCGCTGTAATCTGCTTCTACGCGAATGCCTGCCGCACGCAGAGCTTTCTCCACCTTCTTCGCATACTCGTTATGCTCCGGACGGATGGGTACGATACCTACCTGATACGGAGATGCCCAGAAGGGGAATGCTCCCTTGAAGTTCTCGATGATAATCCCGATGAATCGCTCGAAGGAACCGAAGATCGCACGGTGGATCATGACCGGTCGCTTCTGGGTTCCGTCGGGTGCGATGTAACGAAGGTCAAAGTTCAGCGGCAGCTGGAAGTCAAGCTGGATGGTACCCATCTGCCATTCACGGCCGATGCAGTCCTTCATTTTCAGATCGATCTTCGGGCCGTAGAATGCTCCGTCGCCTTCATTGATCTCATAGTTGCCCTCGCCGTACTTCTTGTCCAGGATACGCTTTAATGAAGCCTCTGCCTCATCCCAGAGCTCCGGTGCACCCATGAAATCTTCCGGACGGGTGGAAAGCTCGGCAACATAGGTAAGGCCGAAAGTTCCGTAGATCTTCTCCGCGATATCCATGATATCAGCGATCTCGGACTCGATCTGGTCTTCCATAAGGAAGGTATGATCATCATCCTGGTGGAACATCTGCACGCGGAAGAGACCGTTCAGCTCACCGGACTTCTCCCGGCGATGAATGACCTGGGTCTCGCTGAAACGAAGCGGCAGCTCCTTGTAGCTGTGCATGGTATTCTTGTACACATTTATGGCATTGGGGCAGTTCATGGGCTTGATGGCATACTTGATGTCCGTCTCGATCTTCTCCTTGCCGCTCTCCTCATCCGTAAATGCATTTGTCACAAGGAACATATTCTCCTTGTAGTGTCCCCAGTGACCGGAGGTCTCCCAGAGTGTTCTGTGATTGATTACCGGTGCCAGGATCTCCTGATAGCCGTATTCTTCATGAAGCTCTCTCCAGAAGGTCAGCAGCGCATTGTACAGCTTGAAGCCGCGGGGCAGCCAGTAGGGCATGCCGGGTGCAGTCTCGTCGAACATGAAGAGTTCCTGCTCCTTACCGAGCTTCTTATGATCACGTTCCATCGCTTCCCTGATCAGGTTGAGATGTGCTTTCAGCTCATCTTTGCTCGGAAATGCATACATATAGATTCTCTGCAGCATGTCACGCTTCTCATCTCCGCGCCAGTATGCTCCGGATGCGGAGCGGATCTGGAATGCAACGTTCATCAGTTCCTGGGAATTGGAGATATGCGGTCCGCGGCAGAGATCCACAAAATCATCACCGGTGTAGTATACCGTGATGGTCTCATCCTCGGGAAGGTCGTTGATCAGTTCTACCTTGAAGCGCTGATCCTTGAAGATCTCCAGAGCCTCAGCCCGGGTCACTTCCTTTCTGGTCCAGTCTTCGCGGCGTTTGATGATCTCACGCATCTTATCCTCAATGGCCTTGAAATCATCCTGCGTTACCGTACGGGGCAGTTCAAAATCGTAGTACGCGCCGTCTGCGATCTGCGGTCCGATGGTGATCTGTACATTTTCCTTACCGAAGATCTCCATTACGGCCTTTGCCATTACGTGTGCCAGTGAATGACGGTACACGCTGAGGAAATATTCCCTCTTCTCATCCTTGTCCATGTTTCTATCCTCCTTATGAAGTGTTTTTGTACTTTGTTGATATGTAATTTATGCTTTGTACTTTATGATTTGCCTGAAATAGAACCCATGCTTTTCCGGAGGAAACAAAAAGTCCCCGGCCTG
>CAMPAX010000061.1 GCA_946633495.1 uncultured Lachnospiraceae bacterium
CCCAGTATGGATACGAACCGGTCGATGTAGTCCCACGTGGTATTCGGCCAACGGAAACCAAGCCGGTACAGAACCTGCATGGTGAATTCACAGTTTCTCTTAAGACGCACTGCCTGACGTCCTACACCCGGCATATAAGCCATAATGCTTGTCAGCTTCTCTGCCTTCTCCTTGTCGTTCTGGGCTTCGGCAAAGATCTTCGCAAACTCCTCACGCTCCACATAACGGATATTATAGCCACACTTACTCAGCTCGTTGAATACCGTCTCCATGGAGATGCCCTGGTTATTGAATACATGGAACATGGTGCAGGCATCCGGTGCACTGGCCAGCAGGATCACCGCCCGCGCCACCGCGTCAATGGGTGAGAACTCCATGGTGGCATCCAGCTGGTCATACGCCGCACAGCCCAGCATGGCGAATGCCTTCAGCCGGCCCATGGCAGAGTTGGTTTCGAAGTTGATCTGGAACTCACCGTCCGCATGCCGCGGTGCCAGATTTCCGAAACGAAGAACCTTCGCCTTAAGACCCTTCTCTGCTGCGGCTTCCAGAACCACCCGCTCAGCCAGGAACTTGGAATGCACGTATTTGTTCTCCAGCTGCTGCCGGAAATACAGCGAATGCTCGTCTGCCACGTAACCCTCCGGAAGATCCTCCGCAAATGCGGAGCTTACCACGCTCATGGTCGAGGTCTGGATCATCCGCGCTCCTGTCTTCAGACAGAACTCCACCAGATTCTTTGCACCTCCCAGATTTACATCCTCGATCAAAGTTCCGCTGGCAAAATGCTTCACCACTGCGGCACAGTTGATGACTGTATCGATCTTCTTTTCCTCCGCAGCCATGATGGTGGAAAGATCCGTTACATCTCCATCCAGAATGAAGACACAGTCATCCACCAGCTCCAGAATATTGTAATCAAAGTAATAGAAATATAAGGATACCAGCCGCTGCTTCGCATCCATTTCTCCGCCGGCCCGAAGCATACAGTAGATCTTTCCCTTCTGCCTCGGATCGATCAGGAATTCATGCAGCACATGTACGCCCAGGTAACCGGTTGCTCCGGTCAGAAGGACATTTCCCAGATCCTGCCGTTCTCCGCTCCGGTAATTCTCCAGCGTATTCCGGCTGAGCAGTTCGTCGATTGCCGTGTAGTCGTATTCCGTGATCCTGGGATCCCCGGTCTGCTTCTTCCTGCCCTGCTTCTCACCGGAACGGCCTGTACCCTGCGCATTTTTCCCGGCATTCCTTCCGGCATCCGCGCCTGCTTCGGAAACCTTCACGGTCACCTTGCCGTCCGCAAATTCCGGTTTTGTCTCCTCCACCAACGCCGCAAGTGCCCGCGGAGTCGGATTGTCAAATACATCACCAAAGGCTATGCGGTACCCTGCCTTGCCTGCCTCGATCACCACGTTGGTGACCAGAAGTGAGGTTCCGCCAAGGTCGAAGAAATCTTCTTCCGCTCCCACATCCTCGATGTGAAGAAGGTCCGAAAAGATCCTTGCAAAGTCCTTCTCTGCCTGTGTGGATGCTTCCGCTCCCCGCTCGCCGCGGTACAGTTCCGGAAGCGGAAGATTCTTCAGATCCAGCTTCCCGTTGGGAGTGATGGGCATTTCATCCAGCTGCATATACGCCGTGGGGACCATGTAATTCGTCAGCGTCCGGCCGAGCTCCTTCTTCAGCTCGCCGTAGTCAACCGCATGATCCGCCGTAAACCACGCACAGAGATGCTCGATGCCGTTGATCTTCTCGATCTTGATGGCTGTCCGTCCGATGCCCGGCTGAGATGCCAGTACCGCATCTACCTCATCCAGCTCGATCCTGAGACCGCGAAGCTTGATCTGGTTATCCCTGCGTCCGAGGATCTCTACAAAACCTTCCTTCGTCCAGCGGGCATAATCTCCCGACTTGTAGACCCTTCGTCCGTCGTATTCGATAAATTTCTCTGCCGTCATTTCCGGAAGATTGTTGTAGCCTGCCGCCACACCGACACCTCCGATATACAGCTCTCCCACCACACCCGGCGGAAGCAGATTGCCGTCGGTATCCACGATATACTCGATCACGTTCGGAAGCGGACGACCCGCACTGACAAAGGTCTCCCCCGACAGCTCCTGGGTGTTGCTGGATACGGTAATCTCCGTCGGTCCGTAGGTGTTGAACATCAGCCGTTCCACGCCATCGGATTTCAGAGCCTTCATCAGCTGGTCCGGATACTTCTCACCGCCGTTGATCAGCATATGGCAGTTCTTCAGCGCCGCCTTAAATTCCGCCGACTCCATCAGTGTGAGCAGTCTGGACGGCGTGGATGAGAAGACATCCGTATGTGTCCGGTTCATCCGCTCTGCCAGCTTTGCCGCATCGTTGCATTCATCGTCCGCAGCAAAGGACAGAGTCAGTCCGTTGAACAGCGGAACTGCCCACTCCTTGATGGAGAAGTCAAAGGACAGTGTGGTGACCGCCGTCAAAACGTGGCCCCGGGATACCATACCGTGAACCAGGATATTGCCCGGAGAATCCATGACATAGTTCACCGCCCCGAGATGACGCAGCATAACGCCCTTGGGCTTTCCGGTGGAACCGGAGGTATAGATAAGATATGCCAGATCTTCCTGCGTGATGGTAACGGCCGGCTTCTCAGTATTTGTTTCCTTCAAAAGCTCTTCCACATCCACGGCCGGGCGGTCCGTAAACCGTTCCAGACGATCTGATGTGGTGATAACTATCTTTGCTTCGGAATCATCGATGATATGGCGGACACGCTCCACCGGATAATTCGGATCGCAGGGGATATACGCCGCGCCGGTCTTCAATGTACCGAACAGCGAGAAGAAGACCCTTGCGGTCCGGGGCAGCAGCAGGACCACACGGTCCCCCCTGCCGATACCGCGGGCGATCAGTGCATTTGCCACGCGATTCGCATTTTCATCCAGCTGCCGGTAAGTGAACTCTCCGTCCGCCGCAAGGATCGCCCTCTTATCCGGAGTCTCCTTTGCCCAGCGTTCTACACCGGAATGGAACAGCCAGTCTGCCGGGATATCAGGCTTCTCTTCTCTCTCCCGGAAGCCCTCCAACACATGGTACCGTTCCTCATCCAGGAGATCGATGCTCCGTACCCGGTCCCGGCCTGCCACCGCAAACTTCTCCAGTACGATGGCGTAGGACCGAAGGAACTCGCTGATCAGCTCCTCGGAGTAAACCGCATCGCTGTACTCCACCTCGATGGCCGGAGCACCCTCCCGATCTACGATCCGGACGGTAAGCCCGAACTTGGCGTCCGGGATCTCCACACCGTAAGCCCCGGATAATCCCGGGATCTCCGGTTTCTCCACGATGCCCCTCTGATATTCATACATAACATTTACGGAATAGCCCCAGTTTGCCGCGATCTCCGCAAAGGGGTAGTTCTCATATTCAAGGGCTTCCTCCAGGCCGTCGGATACCATACGGATGTAGTCATCCACAGTGGATCCCACCGGTTCGGTTCCTTCCTGTGATGCCTCTTTCGCAGCCTCCTCCGAAGCTCCCTCCGAAGGCACTGCCGGCAGCTTCGCCGCCAGCGGAATCGTATTTACAAACATACCAAAGGTATCGGCGAACCGGACATCTGAACGTCCGCTGGAAATGGTGGCGATATAAACCTGATCCGATGCCGTAAGCCGCGACAGGGTATAATCCAGCGCAGCCAGGAAGAAGGCAGGCTCTTCCACCCCTGCACGGCGGCAGGCGTTCTCCACCGATGCCTCCTTCACCGGATGACAGGCGAAGGTCTTCCGTCCCGTTTTTCCGGCTGCATTTATATCCCCTGCCAGCTCCGTTGAGGAGTCATAATCGGATAAAAGCCCTGCAAAGTAAGCATCGTACTCTTCTCTTGCTTCCCCGGACAGGAGCCGTTTCTGATTCTTTACGTAAGCAAAATACGATGCTCCTTCCTTCTCCACTGCCTTTCCGGACAGTGCCTGACCCAGTTCCTTCAGGAACAGATTCGTGGAGAATCCGTCGAAGATCAGGTGATGGAATACCATCAGCAAATGTACCGCCTCCGGCGTCTTCGCCACCGCAAACCTGAAGAGAGGGCCTTTATTCAGGTGGAAAGGAATGAAGAAATATGGCTTCTGCTCCTCAAATTCTTCCTCCGTAAACTCCCGGATCGGGATCACAGGTGCCTTCACTTCGTCCCGGATGGACATTACCTGATCATCCACGATATCGAAATGAACATATACAGACGGATTCGCTTCCAGCACCTTCTGTACCGCACCCACGATCTTCTGCGGATCCGTATCAGGTTTAAAGTCCAGGATCATGGGGACATTGTACATGGTGCTTTCCGGCTGCTTCATGCATTCCACATAAACGCCCGCCTGTGCGGCACTGAGGGGAACTGAATTCTCCTCTGCCGCAAGATCTTCGGCCGTTGTCACCCCGGCACTACCGCTCATCCATGCGGTAAGGATCTTGTCCTCGATGCCGGCGATGGAGATATCCTTCATCTCCCGCACCGGAAGATTCACACCAAACTGCTTCATCAGTCTGGTGGACAGCCGGATCATGCTGAGGCTGGTAAAGCCCAGATATTCCAAAGGTGTATAAAGCGGCGGATTCTCCATGTTCAGAGCCTCGCCGATCACCTGCTTTAATGCGGTTTCAAGTACGTTATCTACATGGGAGGTTTCTTCCTCTGCCACCTCGACCACAGGCTCGGGAAGAGCCTTCTTGTTCACCTTTCCATTCTGGTTCACAGGAATCTTCTCGATCTGCATCAAAGACGCCGGAACCATGTAAGGCGGTTTCCTCTCCCGGATAAACTCCGCAATCTTCTTCGGTTCGATGGTCTCATCGCTTACATAGTAAGCCGCCACCGCCTTCCCGTCGGCGCCCAGATCCCGTGCCACTACCGCAGCGTCCCGGATCCCCGGATAGTCTCTCACCACGGCCTCCACCTCGGACAACTCGATCCGGAAGCCGTGTATCTTCACCTGGCCGTCCCGACGACCGATGAACTCGATCTCTCCGTCGGTACGGAAGCGAACGATATCACCGGTGCGATATGCCTGTGCATACTCTCCGCCGTCATAAGGGTTCTCGATAAATACCTCCGCCGTCTTTTCCGGACGGTTGAGATATCCGGCACCCACGTGAGGTCCTGCCACCACCAGCTCACCCAAAGCTCCCGGAGGAAGCAGATGCCCAAAGGGATCCACTACATAAAGCTTCACATCCGAAAGTGCATGTCCGATGGGGAGATTGTCCTCTTTCTTTGTCACCTGGTAAATGGTGGACAGGATGGTACACTCCGTAGGACCATAAAGATTATAGAAATTAAACTCCTTCGGCGGCTCCATGGATACCAGCTTCTCACCGCCCACAGACAGCGCCCGAAGGTACGGATTTCTCATTTCCGATGCATACTGGCGTCCCACCTGCGTGGTAATAAATGCCAGAGACACCTGATTCCGGATGAAATATTCGTTCATGGCCGTCATATCCAACCGCTTCTCCTCCGGTACGATCACCACTGCGGCACCGTTGGTAAGCGCGGGATACATGTCCATCATGCAGGCATCGAAACCATAGGAGGCATACTGTCCCACCCGGTCATGCTCCGTAAGCTCATAGAAATCTCTGTACCAGTTAATGAAGCAGACCAGATTGCCGTGGGTCAGCTTTACGCCCTTGGGTACGCCGGTGCTTCCCGAAGTATACAGCAGGATAAATGTGTCCCCGGGTCTGCAGACAGCGCCGGAGCCGGCCGGATCCGGCGCCTCTTCCGCTGCGGTCTCCCCGGAAGACTGCTTATCCATTGCTTCGATCTCACTTAGCGTAAGCCTTGCTCCGCTGTATTCCGTGATCTTCTCTCCCAGCTCTTCCGTGGTAATGAGAAGTCCCGCAGATGCATCCTGCACCATAAAGTTCAACCGTTCCGCCGGATAAGTCGCATCCAGCGGCTGATATGCACATCCGGCCTTCAGTGCTCCAAGAGACGCCACTGCCTGCCAGGTTCCCCGGGGGATCAGGATGGACACCACGTCCCCTCTTCCCATTCCGAGGTTTCGAATATACGCAGCGATCCGGTCAGAGATCTTATCCACCTCTGCATAGGTAAGGGACATATCCTCATAGATTACCGCCGTATTCTCCGGATATTTCCCGGCTGCCTTTTTGAACAGCGAAACCACCGTCTCACTCCGGTCATAATCTGTCTTAGTTTCATTCCAGCTCTTTAACTGTTCCAGATCCACATAGGAGGCAGGAGATACATTTCCTATGGTTTCCTCTCTCAGCATCCTGGTAAGCACCGTCTCAAAACTCCGAAGCAGAATCTCGATAAACTCCTCGGAATAAAGATCACTCCGGTACTCTGCCCGGACGTTGTACATCCCGTCCTGCTTATACATCTGGATCGCCAGCTGTTCCCCGGTGGCGTTGTCCATCAGCGGGATCCGCTCTACGTCGTCTCCTGCAAAGCCGCCCACCTGCAGTACATCACCCTGGTATACAAAGAGAAGATCACTGGTCATACCGGTCTCCTGCACCAGCTCGGAGAAGGGGAAGATATCATGATTCATGCATCCCAGCATCTGTTCCTTCGCCTGTGTCAGATAATCCCGTACCGTCTGATCCTTCTCAAACCGTGCATATACCGGAAGTGTTTTTACCAGCATGGCCACTGTTCTGGCGGTTCGAAGTGAATCCCGTCCGTTGTAAATGGTAGTAAAGAGGGCTTCATTCGTGCCTGCGTAAAGTCCCAGCAGAAGTCCGAAGGATGCCGTTGCGTAAATGTTCTCGGTTACGCCCGAGCCTCTGCAGAGTGCCTCCACCTCGGACGCCTCCAGCGCCAGATCCTTCTCCACCACACCAAATGCCGCCTGCCCCGGATTCCGGTCAGGAATGGGCAGACTGTCTACCTCCAGACCACCAAAGGTATCCAGATACCACTGTTTTGCTTCTCCGTAAACCTTATCATCCGCCCGGCCGTCCTTCTCATCCTCTGCGATCTCAAATCCACTGTAGGTCTCAGCCTCCAGAGTCCCGCCCTGATATGCGCGCTCCAGGTCCTTAAAGAGCACCAGCATGGAGGATCCGTCGAAAATGATATGGTGCAGATCCAGGAAAATGTATTTGCCTTCTTCCGTCTCAAAGAGGCGGATACGGAATAACCTGTCTTTCGTCAGACGGAAGGGCTGCATCAGAGTCGGGACAAGTTCCCGGAACACGGCTTCGCTCATCCTCTCTACGGTCTGACTGTAGGATTCGTCATCATTTCTCACCTGTACAGGATTTCCCTCGGCATCGGCAGTCAGGCGCAGCTTGATAAAGGGGTGTGCGGCAACCACCGCTTCGCACGCCTCTTTCAGCTTCTCCATATCGATCCCCTGTCCCAGCTTCAGCAGGATGGGATTGTTATAAGCCGCCTCGCCGTCCCGGCTCATGGATTCGATGTAAATGCCCATCTGCGAAGAAGAAAGGGGATACTCCGCTTTCTTCTCCCTGTGCTTTGCAAGACCAATCTTCTCGCACTCCTCCGCGATCCCCCGGGGCGTCTTCGCCCCATAGATCATCTTGCTGGTGATGGCCAGCTCCGGACAGGCCGCTGCCAGCTTCATGACCCGGATACTGTCGCCGCCCAGGCTGAAAAAGTCATCGTCGATCCCGATCTGTTCCAGCCCCAGTGCTTCCTCAAATGCACGGCACAGCATGGACTGAATTTCATTTTCCGGCGGAATATATTCCGCCCTTTTCGCGAAAAGATCCGGCTCCGGCAGGTTCTTCCGGTCAACTTTACCGTTGGCATTCAGCGGCATCTCATCCAAATGCATATAGAACGCAGGGATCATATAGGAGGCCAGCTTCTCACCGAGCTTCTCACTGATAAAGGACTCCTCCAGCTTCTCACCGGTATAATAGGCTGAGAGCACCACCTGGTCTCCCATACCCCTGACGCCCTTCACTACTGCCTGCGTCACGCCGGGAACCGTGCGAAGGACATTCTCGATCTCCCCCGGCTCCACACGCTGACCGTTGATCTTCAGCATCCAGTCCTTTCGATTGATGTAAACCAGATTCCCGTCCGGCAGCTTCTTCAGGATATCCCCGGAATGCAGCCAGCCGCCGCGGAACAGTTTTTCCGTCGCTTCGGGGTCCTTGTAATATCCCACGGTGTACGGACCCTTGACGCAGAATTCACCTTCCTCTCCGTCTGCCACGGGATTCATATTCTCATCCAGCAGCGCCCAGACCGTACCTTCCGGCGGGATCCCCACCGGAGTTGTATCATAAGGCTTCGTCACCTCAAAGGAGCAGACGGTTCCCATGGTCTCACTCATGCCGTAGTTATTCCAGAGCTTGTAGCCGTCCCGGCTGCACTGACCCGTGAGGCGCTCGCTTCCCGTCATGACCACCTTCAGTGCGTCGGATTTGCTTCGGAAATTAGACAGCACCGACGGACTGATGAAGGCCATCATGATCTTATGCTCCGCATAATAATCCTCTAACTTCCGTACGTCCCTCATAACTCCGGGATCCAGAAGGTGCACCGTTCCGCCGAAGGAGAGAAGCTTATAGACCAGAACAGATGCCACGAAATACATGGGCGCTCCCACGGCCCAGATCCGTCCGATGCCGTAATTCTCTGCCTTTCCCATGTTCCGGTTTGCGTTCAGTCCTTCGAAGGTATGAAGGATTCCCTTCGGCATACCGGTAGAACCGGAGGTATACAGCAAAAAGGCCTCATCGGTTTCCTTTGCGTCAGGATAGACGGACAGATCCAGCGGTTCCGTATTCATTATCTCTTCCACCGCTGCCTCGTCTATGATAAATGGCGCCTCGCAGCTCATGCTGATATACTTCACACGTTCCTCCGGGAAGGAGGTCCCCATGGGCACGGCTGCATGACCTGCCATCCATATCCCCGCGACCGCCGCTGCATACTCTGCCGACGCATCCAGCCGCACCGGTATAAATCTCCTCTGACCCAGCTGCTTCCCGTGGATCCAGGCAGCCGTCCGCTGCATCATCTCCCCGAAGGTTTTGTAATCCGTGGTCCTGCTGCCTCCCCGGTCTACCACCGCCGGCTTGTCGGCGCAGGTTTCGGCCGTTTTCAGTAACGCATTTACATATTCGTACATTTTCATATCCCCCGATTTTCTTCTTTAACCCTGACTCTGTTCATGATCAGTTTCAATCTCGTCTGCGTTCATTTCAAATACTGTATTGTTCAGGCTGATGACACGCATATAACTGATCTTATCCGCCATTTTTTTCAAAAGCATCAGACCATGTACTTCATCCTCTCCGGCTTCCTCCGATGGCTTATATGCCACCGGGTTAAATGGAATTCCGTCATCCCGGAACCGGAGAAAATATCGGTCTCCCGCTTTGGAAAGACAGATATCGATATCCTTCTCGGCCTTCGTCTTATAGCCGTACTTTCCGATATTGGAGACCACCTCCTCCGCCGCTACCCCGAGACGGTTGGCCCGTTCCGGAGCGATGGGTTCCTTCTCGCAGGCTTCCTTAATGCACCGGGCAACATTGATCGCCTCTCTGTCACTTCCCTTCACCGAGATATCCAGGATCACTGCGCCGTTGGTATCGGGAATTGCCAGGATTCCCTTCTCGGGGGTGGTCCCCCGCTTCTGTTTCAGGATTCGTAACAGATTCGTGATTATGTAGGATAAAAGCTCACTCAGGATCACTGCCCCGAACAGTCCAAAAAACCCGAAGAAATGCATTCCCAGGAGCATAAACGGAATCCGGAGCAGGATCAGCTGCAGAGCGATATCCGTTGTAGAGAGAAAGGTCTGTCCGATGGTTCGGTAGTAGGACTGCAGGATCGCATTCAGGATATAGAACACGAAGCTGAAGGCGAAGATCCGGATCCCGGTCTCCAGATCCAAAAGCAGCTCCGGCTGATCAAAGCCATATAGCTTCGCAAGAAAGCCCGGTACCAGAAGGAAGATCGCCATTACGATCCCGCCTGCGATCATCGCTGATCTCAGCACTCTTCGGTATACCACCCGCATACCGAAGTAATCCTTCTCTCCGTACAGTACACCTGCCACGGAAGCGATCACCGAGGCCATGCCTCCGAGAAACATCGTAACGATGTTCTGTGTGTTATTTGCCACCGCATATGCGGAAAAATACCCGGCGCCCAGATTTCGCAGTACCGCACTGTTGATGATGAACATGCCCACCACCGTCATCAACAGAGATACGATGTTGGGGAGCCCGTTTTTCATCGTGGTCCGAATCAGCTTTCCTTCCCGGAGCGATCCCTTATATATCGGCTTTACCATCCGTTCCTTGCTGCGGTAATACCCCGGGATAAAGATAAGACCCGCCGCAACATAACCAAGTACCGTGGACAACGCAGCTCCCGTGATCCCGAGGGGCGTGAATTTTACCAGAATATAGTCCAGGACAAGATTCACCACATTGGCCACGATATTCATCCTGGCCGCAAGTCCCGGGTGATTATCCACCGTTATAAGATATGCCATCCCTAACACCAGGGAGACGGCCGGCATTCCCAGGGAGTAAACCGTGGTGATGCTTCGGATCATATCCGCCAGCTGACCGGCGGCCCCTGTCAGAGAGATATACGCCGATACCGAAAGCGGCGTTGCTGCAGTGAAAATGAGGGGATAAGCGATGCAGAGAATGATGCAAAAGCCCATGACCTTGCCTGCACTTTGGACCTCCCGCTTACCGAGAAGCACCGCGATCGTCACGGCCCCTCCCGTTCCGAAGAGGATCGCCGCTGCCTGCAGGATATAGACGAAGGGAGCCGCGGCCGTAACAGCGGAGTTGCCGATGCTTCCGATAAGATTGCCCACGATCATGGCATCAACCACATTTCCAAGCTGAAGAGCCACCGTGGTCATAACCCCTGTGAGCATATACTTGTAGATCTTTTTTCTAATGAGATTGTCATTTCGTTTCATAGAATTGTTCATATCCCGTACTATCCTTTTGACCCTATCATCATGATAATATTATCGTCCAAATCCCTTTATTCATCAATCGGTTTTTTGAAAACAGCAGAGA
>CAMPAX010000062.1 GCA_946633495.1 uncultured Lachnospiraceae bacterium
GTGAGGACAGCGGATCTGTACGATGCATGATCTCCGCTGACGATTTCAAGCCCATTTATCTTCGTAAGTCCCAGGCCGAGCGTGAGCACGAAGCGGCCGCAAAAGCACGGCAGGCACAGGACCTGGCGGACGTAGCGGCCATGGAGCAGGAAATGTTCTCAGATGCCTGGTCATTGGAAACTCTGACAGACACGATCCGTTATTCCTACAACCATATCCTGCTCATTTCCACGGAGGGTGATATCCGTCCGTTGGTGTCCGAAGAGGATGTGGCAGATTCTTTTGTGGTTGGCGAAGAAGAGCAAAAGATCGCGGGGTATCTCATTTATGCAGATCCGTCCGACGAGGCGGAGCTTCATCGGATCGCGATTCTTCCGGAGTATCGGCGGCATGGGCTGGCGCGGAAGCTGATGGCTGAGCTTCTTCTGCGGACAGGGCACGTGTCGGTGGAGGATTCACAGGTTCCGAATGCGAAGCCTCTTTTCCTTGAGGTTCGTGCCGGGAATACTGCAGCCATCGCGCTTTATCTGGCAAATCATTTTCAGGAGATCGACAGAAGGAAGAATTATTACCACAATCCCGATGAGGATGCAGTTGTTATGAGGTTGTATGCATCAGATTTTTGTTGTATTTCACAACCAGAATCCTGAAATCCAACTGGTTCCGATGAATATGAATCCTGATATAATCGTAATGTTAAAGCATGTGAACCCGGGGTTCGCGAAGGAGGTAATTGATCAATGTTAGATATATGTTTATTGGGCTGTGGCGGGATGATGCCGCTTCCCAATCGTGCGCTGACGTCGCTTATGGTGCGCTATAATGGCAGCACCGTGATGATCGATTGCGGTGAGGCCACGCAGCTGACGGTGCGCCGGCAGGGCTGGAGCTTTAAGCCCATCGATGTGCTGCTGGTGACGCATTTTCATGCGGACCATATCAGCGGGCTTCCCGGGCTTCTTCTTACCATGGGAAATGCAGAGCGTACCGAGCCTCTCACCATAGTGGGACCTCCCGGCGTGGAACGGGTGGTGAACTCCCTCCGGGTGATCGCTCCGGAGCTTCCTTTCCCCATCCGGTTCGTGGAACTGCATGAGAAGGAAGAGATCATGAACCTGGTGGGTCTTAAGATCACGGCCTTCAAGGTAAATCATAATATCACATGCTATGGTTACAGCATCGAGCTCTCCCGCAGCGGGAAGTTCGACGTGGAAGCTGCAAAGGCACTGGGGCTTCCGGTGCAGCTTTGGAATCCGCTTCAGAAAGGAAATACCGTTACCTTCGAAGGCAGGGAATACACCAGCGACATGGTGATGGGTGCAGACCGGAAGGGCCTTAAAGTTACCTACTGCACGGATACGCGTCCGATCCCGTCCATCACGGAGCATGCGGTGGGCTCCGATCTCTTCATCTGTGAGGGAATGTACGGAGATCCCGAGGAATTGAAGAAAGCTAAAGAGAAGAAGCATATGACCATGTACGAGGCGGCGGAGCTTGCAAAACAAGCGGATGTGGAGGAACTGTGGCTCACGCATTTCTCACCGTCCCTCATCCGGCCGAAGATGTATCTGGATGCAGTCCGTGAGATCTTTCCCCGGACGGAAATGGGCAAGGACCGCCTGACAAAGGAGCTGAATTTCGAGGACGAAGAGTAAAGGAAGATGAGGCTGTGAAAAAAGTTATGATCGATCGGGAGAAAGTATATCGCGATATCAGTACATTTATCTATAAATATACCCATGATGCGGCACTCACGTACCCAACGCCGGAGGACTATGTGGAGCTTTCGGAGCATATGGGATTTGCCAGGTCCAGCCTCAGGCTGGAATTCCCGGAAGGGATGTTTGCAAATGCAAATAACATCACCAGGATCATTTACGATTCCGGAAGAGAGGCGGGGGAAGAGATCGCCTTTCATTATTCGGTCGCCATGGGCGGAAGCGTCGAAGTGATCTATTATCTTAATCAGGGTGTGGTCTTATCCGAGGACGACAGAAATCTGTATCAGTGGGTCTGCGATCAGATCTTTCTTGTCTACGGAAAGCAGCAGGTAGTGGACGCCCTGAATCTGGTTTCCAAGGTGAGCCATGGGGGAAGACCCGGTCCGCGGAAATGATAAGGTTTGTGATATAACGGTGTGCAGCGCACCGGAGAAACTCGTAAAAGACATGAAAGGGAGCATACGACACGTGATAGGCAAGAATTTAGATCCGGTCACCATTTTGGGAATTGAGTCCTCCTGTGACGAGACGGCGGCAGCGGTGGTTGTAAACGGGCGAAAGGTCCGGTCAAATGTGATCTTCTCCCAGGTTCCGCTCCATACTCTGTACGGCGGCGTGGTACCGGAGATCGCATCCAGAAAACATATTGAGAAGGTGAACCAGGTGATCCGGAAAGCCATGGCAGATGCGGATTGCAGATGGGAGGATCTGGACGCCATCGCCGTGACCTACGGTCCGGGCCTGGTGGGACCGCTGCTGGTGGGTGTGGGTGCCGCAAAGGCCATCGCATATGCGAAGAAGATCCCGCTGGTGGGGGTACATCATATCGAAGGACATATCTCAGCGAACTTTATCGAGCATCCGGATCTGGAGCCTCCGTTCATGTGTCTTGTGGCCTCCGGCGGGCATTCTCATATCGTCCTGGTGGAGGATTACGGAGTCTACCGGATCATCGGTCAAACGCACGATGACGCCGCGGGAGAGGCGTTTGATAAAGTGGCAAGAGCCATTGGACTGGGGTATCCCGGGGGACCGAAGATAGACAAGCTGGCACGGGAGGGAGACCCCCATGCCATCGAATTCCCTCGGGCGGTGATCGAGGGCGCGCCTTATGATTTCTCATTCAGCGGTCTTAAATCTGCGGTTCTGAATTATCTGAACGGCTGTGAAATGAAGCACATCCTCTACAATAAGGCGGATGTGGCGGCCTCCTTCCAGCAGGCGGTGATCGATGTCCTTGCAGACCGGTCGGTGAAGGCGGCGAAGGATCATGGCGTGAAGACCCTGGCTTTGGCCGGCGGTGTTGCGGCGAACACGGGGCTTCGGACAGCCATGGAGGAACGAGCGACAGCGGAAGGGATCCGCTTTGTGTGCCCGTCATTTATCTTCTGTACGGATAACGGCGCCATGATCGGGGCCGCGGGATATATCGATTATATGCGGGGAATCCGGGATGATCTCTCGCTGAATGCGGTGCCGGGACTGCCCATCGGGGTGAGATGAGATGTCTATGAATACAGGGGATATGCTTGCGGAGGAGATATATGCTTTTGGCTGGCCGATCCTCACATTTTTCTTCTTGACGACCATGATGATCCGGACGAGTAAACAGGAGGCGGATATGGAGTATTTTGATCTGTATGATGTAAATCGACAAAGAACCGGCAGGACACTTGTGCGTGGAACGAAGGTTCCTGCGGGATGTTACAGGCTTGTGGTGCATGCCTGTATCTTCGGGTCAGACGGAAGAATGCTGATCCAGAAACGTCTGCCCGGGAAAAAAGGCTGGTCCGGCATGTGGGATATCTCGGCGGGGGGGAGCGCCCTGGCAGGAGACAGCAGCCAGCAGGCAGCATCGCGGGAGCTTCTGGAAGAGATCGGGATCGACTATTCCCTGGAAGGGATACGTCCGGCCATGACGATCTATTTTGATGGCGGCTTCAATGACATTTACACCATCAATATGGACGTGGATATCGATAAACTGTCGCTCCAGCCCACGGAGGTAGAGCAGGTCCGGTGGGCCACGGAGGAGGAAATACTGGAGATGTTAAAGAGGAAAGAGTTCGTGCTTTACAAGTCCTCCTTTATCTCACTGCTCTTCTTTCTCAGAAATCATAACGGAGCATTTACGCATAAAGACCCGACTTCCTGAGGGCGTTCACTTCACCTGTGCCATAATGACGCCATTCGTGCCAAAACGGCTTTTGGTGACAGAATTCTGCGAAAAGTGCCAAAATACTTGCAATTCTATTTGTTTTGAGTAAAATGAAGACATCTTCACAAAAAAAACATTTGGAGGTAAAGGATGATGAAGAGAGTAACTAAGAAACTTGCACTGGTACTGGTAGCGGCTATGCTGATGGGGCTTTGCCTTGTAGGCTGCGGAAGTATTGAGAAGGATGTTCTCGGTGACTGGAGCGTTGATACCATTGGCGGAACTCCGATCGCAGATTACGCAGCAGCTGCAGGCGTCACAGTTGACATGATGAACATGAGCTGGAAGATTGAGTCCAATAAGGTTACCCAGACAGGTATCAATGGAGCAACCGAGTTCGAGCCGAAGTTCAGAACTGATGGAGTAGAGCTTCATAAGGACGGAACTCATCAGGGAAATCTTCTCTGGGACGCGGACAACAAAGTTCTTTACATGGATATCAACGGTGTAAAGTACGTATTCAAGAAGGGCGCATACACATTTGGTTCTGCTGAGCAGCCGAGCGGCGGCGAAGAGCAGGGCGGTGCTGAGCAGGGCGGCGCAGAAGAAGGCGGTGCTGAAGAAGGCGCAGAAGAGTAAAACATCGAACGGCATATCAGCCGGATGAATGTATTTATTCCCGGGCGGAATCAGGCTTAAGCGTGTGAAATTAACAGGTGTGGAGCCGCAAAATTCCACACCTGTTTTTCTTTTACTCTAAATGCATTGGATCCGCCGCAAAATCAGAGATAATTGCATCTCAAAAATACTGAAGAGGATGAAAAATACAGGAGAGAGAAAATGAAAAAACGAATGCTTTTCAGGAAGAAAGTGATCGCATCCGTGCTGGCAGGAGCCATGGCGTTTAGTATGGCGGCCTGTGGTTCTTCCGAAACGTCCACGGAACAGGATCAGACTACAAATGTCACCGCAGAGGATACTGCGGCAGACACGGAGGCGGATACGGAGGAAGATACCGGATCAGCTACGAGAACGATTTCCGATGTGACGCCGATGCAGATGTCCGTGAACAAGGATTCCGGTGAGATGACCATCAACCGTCCGGAGCTGGAGGGTACGCCCATGGGACCGGAAGGGACCTGGACCATCTTCATCTGGCTCTGCGGCTCCGACCTGGAGTCGGGCGGGGAAGCAGGCACCGGCGGCGGTGCCGCGGTGAGCGACATTACCGAAATGGCGCAGGCGACCCAGAGCGAAAATGTTCGTTTTGTGGTTCAGACCGGTGGCGCAAACCGCTGGAATTATGATTCCGTCGATCCGGCGAAGTCACAGAGATTCATCGTGGAAAACGGTGATATCACTGAGGTATACTCCGGAGACCAGATCAGCATGGGCGATCCGAGCGCCCTGGAGGATTATCTGTCCTGGGGTCTGGAAAACTATGCGGCAGACAATATGGGACTGATCTTCTGGAATCATGGCAACGGATCGATCTACGGTGTCTGCTTCGATGAGCAGAATGATAATGACTCTCTGACCCTTCGTGAGATCAACGATGCACTGCTTACCACATCACAGAAGATGACAGAGAAATGGGAGTTCGTCGGGTTTGACGCCTGCCTGATGGGAAATATCGAGGGCGCAAACATTATGGCGAACTATGCAAAGTACATGTTCGGTTCGGAAGAGCTGGAGCCGGGTGCAGGCTGGAACTATGTGGAGATCGGGAATTTCCTTGCCGAGAATCCGACGGCAAATGGTGCCGAGCTCGGTAAGGTGGTCTGCGATTCCTTCCTTCAGGGCTGCATAGATGCAGGGGATTCCAACTGCTGTACACTGGCGGTAACGGACCTTTCCAGGCTGAACGACGTGATCACTGCATTTAACACCTTCTCCAAGGATATCTATGAGAAGGGTGAGGATGCGGATTCCCTTTCTACCATGATCCGTCAGCTGCACAGTGCCGAGAATTTCGGCTCCAACAATGACAACGAAGGTTACTCCAACATGCTGGATCTTGCAGGTGTTGTGGATGCCTGCAGCGGATACTCCGAGAACGGTGCGGCAGTTGTAAATGCCATCAATGAGGCCATCGTTTATAAGATCCAGGGCGGCGATCATCCGAATGCGTGCGGTCTCTCCGTATACTATCCGCTGTCCGTCCGCGGTTCCGAGGAGCTGAAGACCTTCAGCGATATCTGTATCAGCCCGTATTACATGTCATTTATCGACCGTCAGAGCTATGGCGCATCTTACTACAGCAACGACGCGAACAATGAAAAGGCAGATCAGCAGTCCAACTTCTACGAGGATGAGACTACGGGAACCAGCTACTTCACCAACGAAGGCGTGCAGTACTGTGTGGATGCCAACGGTACCTATTTTCAGTACAATACCGAGACCGGAGAATGGGACCAGATAGAGGGAGAAAATCTGGATGCTTCCCAGTATGAGTACGCAAAGTCCAACGAAGCCAGTGGAGATTACAGTGATCAGGAGCTTTACGATTCCGACGGAAACTGGAATTACAACTCGGATTACGACTACGATCAGACCACAAAGAGCTTCAAGACCAAGCGCACTATGACCAGGCATTTTGATTATGCAGACACCTATGAGAAGAGCGGCGAGAGCAAGCATATCAAGTTCCTGCAGGCGCCTTCCATGGATAAGGAGAATATATACAGTTTCACACTGACCAAGTATTCTCTGGATCATACTTCCGATGTCTATGCAAATGTATACCAGCTGATCTCCGAGAATGAGGTTATGATGCTGGGTGATACCTACGATGTTGAGTGTGACTGGGAGAAGGGTACCTTCCGGGATCAGTTTGACGGCTACTGGCTGTCTCTTCCGGACGGACAGAATCTCCCCACTGTCATTGTAGATAAGAATGAAGAGTATGTGGTTTATACCTCCCCGATCCTTCTGAACGGGAAGGAGACAAATCTCCGCATCAAGCAGATCCTGGCGAGCGGAGAGATCCAGATCGAGGGTGCCTGGGACGGCTTCGCAGAGAGCGGCGCATGCGCCAGAGAGTTCAAGAAGCTGAAGGACGGTGACAAGATCGTTCCGCTTTACAAGAGTTTCACCCTGGATGATAAGATGACAGAAACCGATTATAAGGGAAATGAGTACACTGTCAGCGGTAAGTTTGAGGTGAACTACAGCCTGATGGAGGAAGGCGATTTCTTCTACGCATTTATCATTGAGGATATGTACAGCGATTATCTCATGACAGATATGACGGCTTTCAATGTCGATGCGGAAGGAAATGTATCCTTCTATGTTGAATAAACAGCTTTCTATTACTTCTTCTTAATCCTTTACCAGAGAGGTCTGCGCACCTTGCTTCGGCAGATGTGCAGGCCTCATTTTTTTGGTTTGCATTTGGCCGGATTTTTGTTATCATAGTTCATGAGAAAAACGATCTGTACTTTGTGTCTTCATCACAATTACAGATCCGGAAGGAAGTAAAACATGTATTATACAAATGTGATCGACATGATCGGCAATACGCCGCTGATCTCACTGGAGGAGAGCACGGGTTATCGGATCTATGCAAAGGCGGAATTCTTAAATCCCGGCGGAAGCATCAAGGACCGTATCGCGAAGAGTATGATCGAAGCGGCGGAGCGGGACGGGAGGCTCCGTCCGGGCATGACCATCATAGAACCGACCAGCGGCAATACCGGCATCGGACTGGCACTCTGCGGTGTGCGGAAGGGTTATCGGGTCATCATCGTGATGCCGGAGAATATGTCCGAGGAGCGAAAGAAGATCATCAAGGCACTGGGGGCGGAGCTGGTCCTGACACCCCAGGAGCTCTCGGTAGACGGCGCGGTGCAGGAGGCACTTCGGATCGCGTCTCAGTCGGATGAATATTTTGTTCCGCAGCAGTTTCAGAACCCGGCGAATCCGGAGATCCATTACAGGACAACGGCTGTAGAACTTTCAGAGCAGCTGGGTGAGAAGATCGATATCTATGTATCCGGCATCGGTTCCGGCGGAACCCTGCAGGGCGTTGCGCAATATCTGCTGGAGAAGAACCCGGATACCCGCATCGTTGCGGTGGAGCCGAAGAATGTCTCTGCGCTTCTTGGGGATGAGCCGGGTCTGCATCAGATCCAGGGCATCGGTGACGGATTTATTCCGGACATTCTGGATACCTCCATCATCACGGATATTCAGGAGGTGACGGATGAGGACGCCATCCGGACCGCGCGGAACCTGGCACGGATCCAGGGACTGCTGGTGGGTACCAGTGCAGGCGCAAATGTCTGGACGGCCATGCAGATGGCCGAGAAGTACGGGAAGGACAAGGTGATCGCCACGATCCTTCCGGACCGCGCGGAGCGGTATTTCTCCACGGCACTGATATAGTGGGGCGAACGTAATTATCCGCAGCATATGCTTGTCTGGCAGGCAGGTCTGACGAAGGACAGTCGGATCTGCCTGCTTTTCCATACAATTTAGAAAATTATCAAAATAGATATTGACAGAGACAGCAAGTTGAATTATATTCTGTTTAGAAAATATTCTAAATAGTTTCTTATTTAGAGCGAATCCGGTTCACAGGGAGATCCCGACACATTTGAGAGGAGAAGTACGAAATGTTGATCATCGATCATTTGGATAAACATTACAAGGGAACGGACAAGGGCGTTACGGATATCTCGCTCCATGTGGAACCGGGAGATATCTATGCCTTTATCGGGCATAACGGAGCGGGAAAAACCACGCTTCTTAAGGCCATCACCGGGATCCATCCCTTTGACAAGGGGAAGGTCACCATCGACGGCATCGATATAACAGCAGATCCGGAGGAGGTGAAGCGGCGGATCGCCTACATCCCGGATAATCCGGACATTTACGAATTTCTGACGGGAATTCAGTATCTCCAGCTGATCGCGGATGTGTTCGGCGTTTCGGCAGCGGATCGGGAAGCCTGTATCGCGGAGTATGCGGAACGCTTTGAGATCACCGGTTCGCTGGGGGATCTTGTCTCTTCCTATTCCCACGGAATGAAGCAGAAGCTGGTGCTGATCTCTGCGCTGCTGCATAAGCCGAAGCTGATCATCATGGACGAGCCGTTTGTGGGACTGGATCCGAAGGCGGCGTTTGTGCTGAAGGAACTGATGAGAGAGATGACCGCATCGGGCGGCGCGATCTTCTTCTCCACCCATGTGCTGGAGGTGGCGGAGAAGCTTTGCAACAAGGTGGCGATCATCAAGGAAGGAAAGCTCATCACCAGCGGACATATGGAAGAGGTTGTGAAAGAGGGCGCGAGTCTGGAAGAGCTCTTCATGAAGACCGTAACGGACTGATCTGGGGAGCGGTGTTTCATTTTGCTTATTCCGTGGCTATGGCATCCGGAGGTGATAAACGGTGAAAATGTTTCGAATCATGGCTCGTCTGGAGCTGATCAATATCTTTGGGATCAATGAGATCCGACATTCGAAGAATCCCAGGGAGAAAAGAAGGAAGTTATTTCTGATCATCACCATGGTGATCCTGGGTGCTGTGCTTCTCGGATATTCCGGGGGCGCGGCATATCTTCTTACCACATTTGATCTTTCTGACAAGATTCCCATGTTGTTTTTCATGATCTCCTTTCTCCTCCAGTTCGCGCTGGGCGTCTTCTCTGCGAGATCCCGGATCTACAGGGAGAAGGATCTGGATATGATCGCGGCGCTTCCGGTGCGAGGGATTCCTCTGGTCGCAGCCCGTGTGTTCCGTATGTATGTGGAGGGCGTGGTTGTCACCCTTGGGTTTCTGATCCCATCCATGCTGGTCTATGGGATACGGACCGGTGCCGGAGCTCTGCTTTATGTGGGGATCCTTCCGGCAGGGCTGATCCTGGCGGTTCTTCCGACCGTCCTCGCTGCATGGGTCGGCCTGCTTTTCGCAGCAGTGATCGCAAAGAGCAGGCTCAAGGTTCTGTCCGAAGTAGTGGTATCGGTCGTTCTTGTGATCGTGATGATCCTTGCGATGTCCATCCTTTCACCGAAAGGCACTCCTGCCGTGGGCCGTGAAGGACAGGATCCGGCCCCGGCTTCGCAGTCCGTCGGCGAGGCAGGAAATACGCAGGATGCATCGGAGGAGAAGAATTTCGCTGACCTTTCCAAAGAGGAACAGAAGGCAATGATGGCGGAATCCGTGAAAAACACTCTGGAGCAGATCGAGAAAGCATTTCCCATCGTAAAATCCATGGGAGATCTGCTGGCCGGTCCGGATGTTGCAGGCCTCCTTATCTATGCGGCTATCTCACTTGTACTGATGGCGCTGACTGTTTTTGTGATCGGCAGGCTGTTCTTCCGGATCTCTGCCGGGATGGTCTCTGTTGCAAAACATCGTGAATATCATTTGGAATCCCTTCGGACCCGGTCAGTGATGAAGGCTCTGGTGAAGAAGGAGGCTGCAAGGTACTTTTCTACAGGCATATACGTGGCAAATACCATCATCGGACCGGTTCTGGCAACTGCCATGGCAGTCGCAACGATCTTCCTGAAGCCTGAGGATGTTGCGGCAAAGCTTGGAAAGAATATGCCCGTTCAGATGGACTTCTATGCCCTGCTGCCGTATCTCATCGGAATGTTTTTCGTTATGGTGAGCATTTCCTCAAGTTCTTTGTCCATGGAGGGAAGAAACTGGTGGATCCCGCGCAGTCTGCCCCTTTCCGCAAGAGAGATCCTTGGAGCAAAGGTCCTGTTCAATCTGATGGTGCTGGCTCCGTTCTATGCGGTGTCGGAACTCATCCTGCTTTTCAGTGTGAAGGCGGATCTGATGGAGAGACTGTGGCTGATCATCATCCCGGGAATCGCGATCGTATTCTCTGCACTGCTGGGTATGGTCCTGAATCTCAGATTCCCTAAATTCCGCTGGGATAACGCCACCGAGGTGGTGAAGCAGAGTGCGGCCTCCGGTCTCAGTATCCTTGGGGGATTTGTACTGATCCTGCCCGGGGTCGGAGCTATGTTCCTTCCGAAGCTGTACCGGAATCTTGTGAGTCTGGGCTTCGTCCTTCTGCTGGCTGTGATCTGCTGGCGGATGTACAGGAAGATCTGTCGCGTGAACCTGGCGCAGATTGGGTGATCCTTCATATCGGTGAGGAAATATACATATGCACGATTCTATCGC